>NZ_CAMKXG010000116.1 GCF_946477055.1 Lonsdalea britannica
CGAGATTCGCCTTAGTCTCGTGGGCTCGGAGATGTGTATAAGAGACAGGTCTCAGGACATCGATCTGATTCTGGATATTCCGGTCAAGCTGACGGTAGAGCTGGGTCGAACCAAAATGACTATCAAAGAGCTGCTGCGCCTGTCACAAGGTTCAGTGGTTGCGCTGGATGGTCTGGCCGGTGAACCGTTGGATATCCTGATCAACGGCTATCTGATCGCACAGGGCGAAGTGGTAGTGGTGGCCGATAAATACGGCGTGCGCATCACTGATATCATTACTCCGTCTGAGCGTATGCGTCGCCTGAGCCGCTAACCTATGGCGCAAACTCAGGAGCAGACCTCCGCATCCGTGACGGTGCCGGCGCATAGCCCGGCATCGTCACAAACTCCCGGCTCGGCGCTGACGCAGGTTAGCTCTGTGTTGGGAGGCATTCTCCTGTTTATCCTTCTGTTAGCCTGGCTCGCCAAAAAACTCGGCGTAACGCCTCAGGCCCGCAATAATCAGATGATGAAAGTCATATCGAGTTGTCCGGTCGGGCAGCGCGAGAAGGTGGTGATCGTTGAAGTCGACGATACTTGGCTGGTTCTCGGTGTAACGGCTCAGCAAGTGACTCAGCTTCACACGCTGCCAGCAAAAGCGGTCGATGCCGCTCAAGCTTCCGCCCAGGCCCATCCTGCCGACTTTCGTAAACTCCTCAGTAAGGTCATGAATCGTTCGGAAAAGTCAGAATGAACAGGTTTTCATCTCGATGGGCGCGGCTATTGCGGCGCGTTTTCTTTGCCGGCGTGATTGTGTTTGTCGCGCCAAACGCCTGGGCGCAGCTGCCGGGCATCATTAGTCAGCCAATGGCCAATGGGGCGCAGAGCTGGTCACTGCCGATCCAGACGATGGTTCTGCTGACGTCTTTGACGTTTATCCCTGCCGTATTGCTGATGATGACCAGTTTTACCCGCATCATCATCGTGCTGAGTCTGTTGAGAAACGCCATGGGGACCGCCACGGCGCCGCCCAACCAGATTATTGTTGGGTTGAGCCTGTTTCTGACCTTCTTCATTATGTCGCCGGTGATCACCAAGGTGTATCAGGACGCGTATCTGCCATTCAGTCAGGAGAAGATCTCCATGGAAGTGGCGATTGATCGCGGCTCGGCTCCGGTGCGTCAATTTATGCTGCGTCAGACGCGCGAAACGGATCTGGCCCTGTTTACCCGACTGGCGGATATTCCACCGCTGGAAGGCCCGGAGGCCATCCCAATGCGGGTGTTGGTGCCTGCGTTTGTCACCAGTGAACTCAAAACGGCATTTCAGATCGGTTTTACCGTCTTTATTCCTTTCCTGATTATCGACTTAGTAGTCGCCAGCGTGTTGATGGCGCTCGGGATGATGATGGTGCCTCCGGCGACGGTCTCTCTTCCGTTTAAGCTTATGCTGTTTGTACTGGTTGACGGTTGGCAGCTGCTGCTAAGCTCATTGGTGCAGAGTTTTTACAGTTAACATTGAGCATTAGGATATTTTATGACTCCTGAGTCGGTCATGGCGTTAGGCAGTGAAGCAATGAAAGTGGCGTTGGCGTTAGCCGCGCCTTTGTTGCTGGCTGCGCTGGTTACCGGGTTAATCGTGAGTATTTTGCAGGCGGCAACGCAGATTAACGAAATGACGCTGTCCTTTATTCCGAAGATTTTGGCCGTCTTCCTGACGATTATTATTGCCGGTCCCTGGATGCTCGGACTGTTTCTTGATTACATGCGTACCCTGTTTAGCAATTTGCCTACAATGATCGGCTAAGCATGATTGACATTACCAGCGCCGATATCTACTACTGGCTCAACCAATTCTTCTGGCCTTTTATACGCCTGATGGCGCTCATCTCTACGGCTCCGGTACTTAACGAAAAAGAAATTACCACCAAGGCCAAAATTGGTCTGGGTCTGCTGGCGACGTTTCTGATTGGCCCGCACCTTACCATTACACCCGTCCCCATTTTCTCCGCCGAAGGGCTTTGGCTGTTGGTCAAACAGATATTGATCGGCACGTGTATCGGTTTCACGATGCAGTTGGCGTTCGCGACCTTCCGTATGGCCGGGGAGGTGATTGGCTTACAGATGGGGCTGTCGTTCGCGACGTTCTTCGATCCGTCCGGTGGGCCGAACATGCCGGTGCTGGCGCGCTTTCTCAACCTGCTGGCTATGCTGTTGTTTCTGGCGTTTGATGGACACCTTTGGCTGATCTCCATGCTTGCCGATAGTTTTCATGTGATTCCGATCGATACGTCGCCCATCGACACCAATGTCTTCTACTCTATTGCACGCGCAGGCAGTCTTATCTTTATTAATGGACTGATGCTGGCGCTGCCGTTGGTGACGCTGCTGCTGGTTCTCAACCTGGCTCTCGGTTTGCTAAACCGAATGACCCCGCAGCTGTCCGTGTTTGTCATTGGTTTTCCCGTGACGCTGACGGTGGGGATTATGACGATAGGTACGTTGATGACGCTGATACCTCAATTCGCCGAGCATCTTTTTAGCGAGTTCTTCGATATGATTGCTACGCTGGTGACAAACTTTAATCTGTAAGGGTGTTTTAAGTTGTCGCAGGCGGGGTCGATGAACCACAAAAATTCAAGGCGCTATCGTTTTTTTGTGTGAAAAATAAGCGCCCAAACCCGATTTATACCGCATCACTTGTTAAAATAGCGCTTCCTCGTTGAGGTTTTTTTATTTTAACTCCATGAAAAATATCACTTTTAAAAATATTGGTTTTAATTGCTAAAGATCATTAGGGCAACGCCGATATTTCTGTAGACGGTGGTTGACGCCGTAGGCAGAAAAGCCTGAACCCTAACGATTTAAGTCCTGACGGATATCTAAAAGGAAATCTCTTATGGCACAAGTAATTAACACCAACAGCATCTCGCTGGTTGCACAGAATAACCTGAACAAATCTCAGTCTTCTCTGAGCACCGCGATCGAACGTCTGTCCTCTGGTCTGAAAATCAACAGCGCTGCAGATAACGCCGCTGGTCAGGCTATCTCTAACCGTTTCACTTCCAGCATCAACGGTTTGACTCAGGCTTCCAGCAACGCAAGCGATGGTATCTCTCTGGCGCAGACTACTGAAGGCGCACTGGACGAAATCAACGACAACTTGCAGGCTATCCGTACTCTGACCGTACAGTCTCAGAACGGTACTAACTCTGCTTCTGACCTGCAGTCAATCCAGGACGAAATCACTCAGCGTCTGTCTGAAGTTGACCGTATCTCTCAGCAGACCGACTTCAACGGCGTGAAAGTGCTGGATGGTAGCAAAACTTCCATCTCTATCCAGGTTGGTTCTCAGGATGGCCAGACCATCAGCATCAACCTGCAGAAAGTTAACACTGCTTCTCTGAACCTGACTGGTTTCAACGTCGATGGTCCTGCAAGCAGCGCAACGACTGCTGTTGCAAGCGGTTCTACCTACAACAGCATCACGCTGAGCGCTGATGCGTCAGTAAGCTTCTCTGGTACTTCTTCTCTGGATGCTACCGGCCTGGTTTCTGACTCCAACGGTAACTACTTCGTTAGCGGTACTCTGACTGCAGACGTTGAAGGCGTTGGCGCATCTGGCGACACGGCTTACTACAAACTGACTTCTAACGACATCTCCATCACTGACGATGGCGCGATGACCGTGACCGTTGATGCTTCTACCGACAACCTGACTGGCGTTGCGACGGAAAACCCGTTGACGACTCTGGATAAAGCACTGTCTACCGTAGATGACATGCGTAGTAACCTGGGTGCGATTCAGAACCGTTTTGACTCCACCATCAACAACCTGACCAGCACGTCTACCAACCTGAGCGAAGCACAGTCTCGTATCCAGGATGCTGACTACGCTACAGAAGTTTCCAACATGAGCAAGGCTCAGATCCTGCAACAGGCTGGTACTTCAGTATTGGCGCAGGCGAACCAGGTTCCGCAGACCGTTCTGTCTCTGCTGCAGTAATCTGTTTCCTCTTCTGTCTAAAAAGCCCCGCCTCTGGCGGGGCTTTTTTTATGCTGAAGATCGCCCGCGCGCGGGCAATACCGAGATTAGCCGGTATAAAGAAGATGAATTCACGTATTTGAGCTGGTATTCAGCGTCTTATTATTAGATTGGGATGTCCTGTCCACCATCGGGACATCACATCAATACAGAGTCAGGTCCGGTTACATCGAATGCACATAGAGGGTTAGTCATGAATAAGTCCCCACTCGTCAGTATCATTATTCCCGCGCAGGAACCCCGATACTTTGAACTCGCACTGTTGAGCGCAACCCTTCAGGATTATGACAATGTAGAAATCATCGTTCATGACGCCAGCGCCGACACGCTCATCGAGAGTGCCGTGTATAAGGCCAGTGATGTGTCTCGCCATCCCATTCGCTATTTCCGCTGCGAGTCCCACGACATCTCTGAACACGATCTCTGCGCAGAGAGCCTGACGTTCGCAGAAGGCAAATATATCAACTTCCTCAGCGACGGTGATGTCCTGAGAGAAGACCATGTCCGACTGCTGACCGCAGTGATGGAAGAGGACGACAGCGTGGTGTTGAGTTCATCACGCCGCCGTCGTATTGATGGAGAGGGGCAGATACTCAATGACATTGCTGAAACTGCATACCCATTTTCCGGCAACGTGCAGATTCGTGGACAGAGTGTCATTCATTATCTGACTCGGTATGCGACAAATTTCGTTGGTGAGTTGAGCTGCGTTTTAGTGCGGCAAGAAATGCTGTCCCCTAAAACCCTGTTCACCCTTAACGGCGTCAAGCTGAACTACACGGCGCCGCTGGCTTTCTACCTTGCACTGCTGCGCGATGGCGATCTGGCGATGTTGTCCGAGCCGCTGACCGACCGGCGCGTACCTGCGGAGAGGGTGGACGGTTCCATCAGCGGAGCGGAGTTCCAGGAACAGGCGGCCTATTTCCGCGAGGTCCAAAACTCGATCTTTTTCGCGCGCGACGTTGAAAATATGGACGTGCTCGAGATTGCCGATCTGGACCAAAAAGAACATTTTTACACCTTTGACCTCAAAAAAGGCATGAAAGCCGCATTAGAGGGTAAAAAGGAAGAAAGCACCACGCCGGACTGGGTCGCCAGTCGTTACCCGACCGCCAGTGAATCGGTGCTCATTAAAGAGTATTTAGGTCAGCATCTGGACGGCCGAGAATTCGGTATTGTCATTCTGGATAGCGAAGGCGACGAAGAGAAATTAGGTGCGACCGTCGAGAGCCTTGAAACCATCGAATCCGATGGCGTCCAGCTTAAGCGCATTATCCTGACTTCGTCCTCGGAAATGGCGTCACGCTTTCCCACCTGTACGGTGCTGGAAATCCGTCAGGAAATTCTGGTCAGAACCCTCAACGAAGTGGTACGCGAACAGACCTTTGATTGGTTGATGCTGGTTAAGGCGGGCGAGCTCTTTACCGCAGGTGGCCTGCTAATGACCAGCTTGGGTTTGGTGACCGCACAGGGCTGCAGCGCCATTTATGGCGATGAGCTGATCTGCGGTAAAGATGGTCAGCTGGGGCTGTCATGTCGACCAGACTTCAATCTGGACTATCTGCTGAGTCTGCCTGCGGTCATGACGCGGCACTGGTTATTCAACCGTGAGCTGTTTTTGTCACTCGGCGGTTTTGATACGAAATACGCCAGTTGCATGGAGCTTGAGTACATCCTGCGCTTGATTGAGCAGCAGGGCATGGGTTCCATTGGACATCTGGCGGAGTTCCTCACCATCTCGGGTGAGCTAGAAATTTCGACCAATGAAGATGAAATCGCCGTATTGGACAGGCATCTTCAGCGCCGTGGCTATGCTTCCGGTAAAGCCATCGCGACTTTGCCCGGACATTATCGGATGGTATACGGCCATCAAGAATCACCGTTGGTCTCTATCATCATCCCTACCAAAGATGAACTTCCGGTGCTGGTCGCCTGCGTCACCAGCCTGCTGGAGAAAACGCGCTATCGCAATTATGAACTCCTGATTGTCGACAACAACAGCGAAACGCCAGAGGCCAAAGCCTGGTTGGATGGGCTTGCTAAGGTCGATCCCAATCGCATCCGCGTGATTCGTTATCCCCACGCCTTTAACTACTCGGCAATTAACAATATGGCCGCCGAGCAGGCGCGCGGCGAATATCTGCTGTTGCTCAACAACGATACGGCAGTGGTGCAGCCGGATTGGCTGGATAACATGCTTAACCACGCGCTACGCCCCGAAGTCGGCATTGTCGGTGCGAAGTTGGTTTATCCGGATGGCGGCATCCAGCATGGCGGCGTTATTCTGGGGCTGCGCGGACCCGCTGAACATCCCTTTAACGGCGATCCGATGGACGCTCCCGGCTATATGCAACGCTTGAAAGTGGACCAAAACTACAGTGTCGTTACCGCCGCCTGCCTCCTGATTAGAAAGTCCATCTACCAACAGGTTAACGGGCTGGATGAAGAGGCCTTTAAAGTGTCCTACAACGACGTGGACTTGTGTCTGAAAGTGCGTGAGGCGGGCTATCTCACCGTATGGACGCCATTTGCCACAGTGATGCACGAAGGTAGCGTGAGCCAGAAAAAGGTCGACACTTCAGCGCAGGAGGCGAAGAGGAAGCGTTTCCAGAGCGAACAGTTGGCAATGTACGAGAAGTGGCTTCCGGTCATCGCCCGGGATCCTGCCTACAACATCAACCTGTCCTTAAATGGACGCGGGTTCGAGATGGAGCAGGATGCTGGACTCATTTGGCGTCCGCTGACCTGGCGACCGCTGCCGGTGGTGATGGCGCATATGTCAGACCAAACCGGATGTGGGCACTATCGCATCATCAAGCCGTTCAATGCGCTGAAAGAGGCCAACATGATCGATGGCAAGCTCTCCAGTGTTTATCTGAATACTCCGACGCTGACGCGTTATGAGCCTGAGGTGCTGGTGCTTCAAAAACAGGTGTCGGCGTATTTTCATGACTGGATCGAGAGAATCAGCAAGCTCAACAATACGTTCAAGGTGTATGAGCTGGACGACTACCTCCCTAATATCCCGCTGAAAAGCGTGCATAGAGCCGGGCTCCCCAAAGACGCACTGAAAGCGATGCGTAAGAGTCTGGGATTCATGGACCGTTTTGTGGTCTCGACGCAGCCGATGGCGGAGGCGTTCGCGGGTATCCACGACAATATTCATGTGGTCGAAAACCGGTTGCCGGTGGCGTGGTGGTCTAATCTCAGCTCCCTGCGGCGTCAGGGCAAGAAACCCCGCATTGGTTGGGGTGGGGGGAGCAGCCATACCGGCGATCTGGAACTGATCGCCGATATCGTGCGAGATTTGGCGGATGAAGTGGAGTGGGTCTTCTTCGGGATGTGCCCTGAAAAATTACGCCCCTATATCCATGAATTCCACAAAGGGGTGGATATCGATTTTTACCCGCAGAAATTGGCTTCACTGAACCTGGATTTGGCCCTGGCGCCGCTGGAAGAGAATATCTTCAACCGCTGTAAGAGTAACTTGCGCTTGTTGGAGTACGGGGCCTGCGGGTATCCGGTTATTTGTACGGATATCGAGCCTTACCAGTGCGACCTGCCGGTCACTCGCGTACGCAACCGCTATAAAGACTGGATGGATGCGATCCGCATGCATCTGACCGACCTCGACGCGACTGCGCGAATGGGGGACGAATTACGCCAGGCGGTTTACCGTGACTGGATGCTCAGCGGCGATAATTTGCTGTTGTGGCAGAAAGCCTGGCTGCCGGATTAATGTGACATTCTCCGGGGGACGCAACGATCGCCGACCCCGGCTAGACTTTTTTGGTTCATTGAGCAGATGAAATATGATTAACGGAAAAAAAATTGGGGTAGGGATAATAACTCATAATCGTCCAGATGAGTTAATCAAGCTCTATCGCTCCTTGCCGATGGATATTCTGGATGAACTTGTCATTGTGAATGATGGTCATCTTTTCTCCGAGTTTCATGAGATCACGCATACGTTGATCAATAACCCCGAAAACCTGGGGGTAGGAAAAAGTAAAAACATTGCGTTACGGTATTTACATGAACGCAATGTCGACCATTTTTTCTTGATTGAGGATGATGTCTATATCAAAAACAAATCCGTATTCGAGCGATATATTCAGGCATCAAGGATCAGCGGTATTCAACATTTCATGTTCAGTCAGGCGACGCCTGCCTGTCTCGATGAAGTGGTTAAACCGAAAATGAACGCGGATTATGCTGGTGGTCGAATTCAACTATATCAGACATGCGACGGCGCATTTGTTTACTACTCAAAGGCGTGTATTGACCGTGTGGGATATATGGACGAAACCTATTACAACGCGTTAGAGCATGTGGACCATACGCTGGCGATTATAAACGCGGGCATGCATCCGCCATTCTGGTATTTTGCGGATATCGATAACGCGAAAGACTTTATTGGCTTTGACCATAAAGACTTTGAGCATTCGACCATTTTCTCCCAAGAAAATTACACCAAGAATCAAAAAGCAGCGCTTAACTATTTTCGTGATAAACACGGTGTGCGGGTGAAAGATGTCCCGGACTTAGGTCCGACAGAAACGTTAAAAATATTGAAAGATATTAAGCGGCGGTACGCGAAACCGGTGCTGTTTCAAATGAAAACGCGCCAGAATAGGCGGTAGCTGCTGATGGCCAAAACCCTCGCGACTTTATCGAGATCAACCACGTTCGTTTCGTTGGTCAAAATAAATGGGGGAGGGTTTTGGGCCGGAGTCTTTTCAAACGAAATGGTCGTTTTTTTTTTGTAAAAACGATAATTTTTCAAAGAGTGAAGACATATTTAATTACAGAGGTTAAAATACGCGGCCACATTTCTACACCCTGGACATAAATGGTGTCCTGCTCATTGGGTGGTATGATTCTTTATCTTACTTATTTTCAATAATCTGGCAGCAGCCAGATAGCGGTGTAAAACTTCCTTACCTTTCTTGTATATCTTAAATAGCATACTTTTTTCACGCCTATTCATTCGATTGGCTACACTATACGAACGCATAATAGTACCGATAACTTTATTATCTAGGTGTTTGTCACTGTGAGTGAGCTGTATACCGCTGAAGGAACAATGGACAAAAATTCCTTATGGAAGCGCTATATACCATTAGTGCGCCATGAGGCTCTTCGTTTGCAGGTTCGTTTACCCGCAAGCGTGGAACTTGACGACCTTCTTCAGGCCGGCGGCATCGGGCTGCTCAGCGCAGTTGAGCGTTACGATTCCCTGCAGGGGACGGCGTTCACCACTTATGCCGTTCAGCGCATCCGTGGTGCCATGCTGGACGAATTGCGAAGCCGCGACTGGGCTCCCCGTAGCGTGCGTCGTAACGCCCGAGAAGTTGCTAATGCTATGCAACAGGCCGAGCAACAGCTGGGGCGAGCGCCAACGGAACAAGAAGTGGCGCAAATTCTCGATATCTCCCTTGAGGACTATCGTCAGATCCTGCTCGATACCAATAACAGCCAGCTATTTTCTTACGACGAATGGCGTGAGGAACATGGCGACAGCGCCGAAGCATTACTGGAAGGCAACGAAGATGCGAACCCACTGAAACAGCTTATGGATGTCAACCTCCGTCAGCGTGTCATGGATGCCATCGATAATCTTCCGGAACGCGAAAAACTCGTCTTGACCCTCTACTATCAGGAAGAGCTCAATTTAAAAGAGATCGGTGCGGTTCTGGAGGTTGGAGAGTCACGGGTGAGTCAATTACATAGCCAAGCGATTAAGCGCCTGCGCGTTAAATTAATGAATGAAAGTTAATTTGGAAGCGTAGGCCGGTCGCTATCCCTTTTTACTGTCATGGAATGGATTCATGTCTCAGTCAGCCAGGAAGAAACTGCTTCTCAGTCGTTATTTAAAAGATTTTAAACACAAACAAACTCATTGCTCCAACTGCGGTAAGTCACTTGACCGTGTCTCACTGGTTTACCAATCTAAGCCCCTCAATAAAAAAGCGCTTGAATATCTGGACAGGAAGATCGATGACGAGACCTGGGAATCGATGCAGGCGGAATTAATTCCTCTGTGCCGCTTCTGCAGTGAAGTCTTCTGTAAGCCGCCAGCACATTACTTCAATATCAAATCATTTACCCGCTATCTTATCGATCAAACGGAAGTGCAATACAGTACGATGCGAGAATATGTGATTCGTCTGCGTAGATTGGATGAATTACTTATTACGCGTCATTATCCTTCCGAGCTCCTTGTTGAAAATGAGAGTCTTCAGCAGCAAATTTGCAGCGATATCCCCGATCTGGAACAAAACACTTATCGTAGCGCACTGCGTAAATACGATCAGTTTTTGGAATGGGAGAAAAATTTTTCACGGGAAACCGCGTTGATGTTGTAAACCGGGAGACTTCAACTATACGTTTATAATATGACAGTGTGAAAAGTCTTGTCAGAAGGGGAAGAATATTGCACTGTCATATTGCTGACATCCTTTAGCAGTAATTTTTTTAGCAAG
>NZ_CAMKXG010000117.1 GCF_946477055.1 Lonsdalea britannica
CCTTAGTCTCGTGGGCTCGGAGATGTGTATAAGAGACAGCCGTTCGAAGCGAGTGGCGCGGGTTTCAATACGTTTGAGGACCCACTGGCTCAGCAGGGTGATCACCAGATAAATGGCCGCAGCCATCATGTACCAGGTGAAAGGCTCCTGCGTGCGCGTTGCAATACTTTTGGTCTGCAACATGAGGTCGTTCACGCTGATCAGCGACACCAGCGCCGTATCTTTCAGCAGTACCAGCCACTGGTTTCCCAGCCCCGGCAGCGCATGGCGCCACATCTGCGGCATGATCAGACGACGAAAGATCGCGCCCTTGGTCATCCCCAACGCCTGTCCGGATTCCCACTGACCGCGAGGGACCGACTTCAGCGCGCCGCGCAATGTCTGCGACGCATAGGCGGCGTACAGCAGCGCCAGTGCGATCACGCCGCACACGAACGGGCTGACTTCAAAGGTCTCGATATCCAGCTGGATCGGGATTTGGAACAAATACAGATTGATCGTGAATCCGTCCGCCAACATCAGCAGCAGCTGCGAAGAACCGAAGTAGATAAACAGCACCACCAGAATTTCCGGCAGGCCGCGAAGCAAGGTGACCAGCGCGGTGCCGCAGGCGCTAACGATTTTCCAGCGCGCCGTTTCCCACAGGGCAAACAACATCGCCAGAATCAGGCCTAAAAACAGAGCGCAAAGGGCAAGGCCGACGGTCATTCCGGCGGCGCTGACTAAAGGGTGTAATTCAATCATTGGGTATCAGACTATTGCTGGAACCATTTTTGATAGAGGGCCTGGTAAGTCCCGTCCTGTTTGATGCTGTTCAGCGCGACGTTAAACTTCTGCAGCAGCGCATCGTTATGCACACGAACGGCGATGCCGAGACCGGCGCCAAAGTAGGCTTTGTCCGTCACCTTATCGCCGACAACGGCCAGATTGGGGTTCTGCTTCAGCCATTCGTTGACCACGGCGGTATCCCCGAATACGGCGGACAAACGGCCGTTTTTCAGATCCAGCACCGCATTCTGATAGCTGTCGTAAGGTACGACGGTAATGTCCTGATGCGTATCCAGCAGATATTTCTGATGGGTGGTGCCATTCTGCACGCCGACGCGTTTGCCGTTCAGTGCGGACACATCCTTCACGCTGTCTTTATGGGCGATGAACAGGGCGGAGTTGTCATAGTAAGGCTGGGTAAAGCTGACCTGACGCTGACGTTCGGGCGTGATATCCATACCGGCGATGACGGCATCGAAGCGGCGGAATTTCAGACCTGGGATCAGGCTGTCGAACGACTGATTATTGAAGGTACAGGTCGCTTCCATTTTCTGACACAACGCTTTGGCCAGATCGATATCAAATCCCTGAATCTGGTTGTCGGCGCCGACGAATTCGAAGGGAGGATAAGACGCTTCGGTCGCAAAACGCAGGGCGTTTGCTGCGCTGGCTGACAGGCTCGATCCGGCAAGCAGCGCGGCAACAAGTACCTTTTTCATATAACTTTCCTGAATCATCAGTGTGATAAGTAGCTGGCAAACTCACGGGTTTGCGGCTGGGTGAAGTGCGAAGCGTCGCCGTGTTCCACAACGCGTCCGTCTTCCATATACACCACGCGGCTGGCGGTTTTACGCGCGAAATCCACCTCGTGAGTAACGATGACCTGGGTGATGCCGGTTTGGCTCAGCTCTTGAATGATGCCCACGACCTGAGCCGTGATTTCCGGATCGAGCGCCGCCGTCGGCTCATCAAACAACAGTACCTGCGGTTCCATCATCAACGCGCGCGCAATCGCTACACGCTGCTGCTGGCCGCCGGAAAGATGCAGCGGATAGCGGTCGGCGAAGTCGTTCAACCGCAGACGTTTCAGTAGTTTTTCAGCGCGGGCGTGCGCTTCCTGACGACCTAGGCCCAGCACGCGGCACGGCGCTTCGACCAGATTCTGCTGCACGGTGAGATGCGGCCACAGGTTATATTGCTGAAACACCATTCCCACGTTCTGGCGGAGTTCGCGAATCGCGTCGTCGCCCGGCGTGCGGCTGAAGTTGAACTGATTACCGGCGATAGACAGCGAACCGGAACGCGGCATCTCCAGCAAGTTTAGCACTCGCAGAAGGGAGCTTTTTCCCGCGCCGCTGGGGCCCAACAGGACCAGCGTTTCACCGACCGGGCAGTCAAGGGTGACATCGAACAGCGCCTGATGCGCGCCGTAGAAACAGTTAATGCTGTTTAGTTGAATACTCATGCGCAAGAATTGAATAGACATTGATGCCGCAAATGGTAACGTTGGCAGAATAGTTATGCAATCGTCGCGGGTTAAAATTTGCAAACAGGCGTTTTATTGCCCATTTTGCAGCATAAAATAATGATATCCCGTCCCCATCGCCTGATTTCTCAGGTGAGAAACACACCAAACCAACTATTTTTCATCGCCTGCGGTATTTCCCCACGTGAACATCGCCGTGAATCTCCCGGCGGCTCTCGCGCATTCGCAGGCTATACTTTCTCGGGTTTGACGCAGGCGGCGTCGCATCATTCGCCGTGACTGCGTAAACATGATAATGATGTCTTCAACGACTCATCCGTATTCCTTAAGGAGATTGCTATGCAACTGTCTACAACCCCGACTCTGGAAGGCTTTGTGATTACGGAATACTGCGGCGTGGTCGCGGGGGAAGCGATCCTTGGCGCGAACATCTTCCGTGATTTCTTTGCGGGGATCCGGGACATCGTCGGAGGCCGCTCAGGCGCTTACGAGAAAGAGCTGCGCCGCGCGCGCCAGATTGCGTTCAAAGAGCTGGAAGAGCAGGCGGCGGAATTAGGTGCCAATGCCGTGGTCGGCACCGATATCGATTATGAAACCGTGGGAAAGGACAGCAGCATGCTGATGGTCACGATCAGCGGCACCGCCGTCAAAGTCAGCCGCTAACGGTCGCGGGTTCATGCGTAACCTGCTGTTTTTCGGACTGCTGACGCTGCTGGCGGGATGCAAAGCGCCCGTCACGGCCGTGCCCGCTTCGACCATCGGCAAAAACTACCAGCTGTACACGGCGGAGGTTTCTCGCAACCAGACTTCCCGCGTCAGGCTGCTGGTCATCCACTACACCGCGGAAGACTTCGCCAACTCGCTGCGTCTCCTGACGCAGGGTGAGGTCAGCGCGCACTACTTGATCCCTGAGCAGCCGCCGCTGAGCGCGGGACGTCCCGTGGCGTGGCAGCTGGTGCCGGAGTCTCAAGCCGCGTGGCATGCCGGGATCAGCTATTGGCGCGGAGCGGTTCAACTGAATTCTGTCTCCGTGGGGATCGAGCTGGAGAATCAGGGATACCGCTGTTCGCTATTGGGGGGATGCCGTTGGGCGCCGTATTCGCTGGCGCAGGTGACGCTGCTGACGCCTCTGGCGCGCGATATTGTGCAACGTCATCAGATTGCGCCTCAGAATGTGGTGGCTCATAGCGATATCGCGCCGCAAAGAAAGGCCGATCCCGGACCGTTATTCCCCTGGAAGGCGCTGGCGGATGCCGGTATCGGCGCCTGGCCTGATGCGGATCGGGTACGGTTTTATCTTGGGGGGCGAGTGCCAAATGAACCCGTCACTCCCCGCCTGCTGCTGGATAAACTGGCTCGTTATGGCTACGAGGTCAGTGATTCGATGACGGCGCAACAGCAGCAGCGTGTGATCGCCGCCTTCCAGATGCATTTTCGCGCCCAGCGCTACGACGGTGTTGCCGATGCGGAAACTGAGGCTATCGTGGATTCGCTGCTGGAGAAATACGGGGGTCAGTAGCGGGTATTCACCCGCTACGTTGGCTTAGGCGACGAATAGCGCGATTAGGACTGGCGAGAGCAGGCTCAGTATGAAACCGTGCACGATGGCGGGGGGAACCATGTCGACGCCGCCACTACGTTGCAGCACCGGCAGGGTAAAGTCCATCGAGGTGGCCCCGCACAGGCCGAGCGCGCTGGCGCGTCGGGAACGAATCAGGCTGGGGATCAGCATGATGGCGATCAGTTCACGCGCCAGATCGTTAAAGAAGGCGGCGCTGCCGATGACCGGACCGTAGGCGTCGGTCATCAGAATGCCCGAGAGCGAGTACCAGCCGTAGCCGGAAGCCATCGCCAGACCGGTTTTTAACGGCAGGTCGAGCAGCAGTGAAGCCAGCGCGCCGCCGCACAGTGCGCTGACGGCGACGACACTGGCGATAATCGTGCCGCGACGATTGAGCACGATTTGCCGCAAGGTCATGCCGCTGTTGCGCAGTTGGATCCCGACAAGACACAGCAGCACAAGCAGCGCGTATTCTCCGCCGGACGCCGCAAATTTCAATGGAGGCCATTGGCTCAGCCCTAACAGAAATCCGCCTAACACCACGCCGCACAGCTGTAGCGACTCCAGCATCATTTTCAGCCGGGAAGGGAGTACGTCGTGGGATACCGTCGTGGCCTTCCAGGTGCTGCGTTTCTCCAGCAGCCACAGCGCCAGCAGATTCGCGGCGATAATGCAGACCGTGCTCACGGCGGCATATTGCAGTACGGCAAGCAGGTTGCTGCTCAGGTTCTCCAGAAATGCGAGACTGATGCCCATCAGGAACAAGATCACATACACCATCCAGCTCAGTAGCCGATTCACCCCTTGCAGCACGCTTTGATGGCGCACCGGGATCAGATAGCCCAGTACCAGCGGCAGCAGAATAATCAATAATCCTGAATACATGGTGAAGATTTTCCTTGGGAGAGTGGCGCGGTTTGGCTGGCGTGATAAGTTGTAATTGTGTGATTTTAAATAAAAAACAAAATCGGGTAAAGCGATGATGATGGCAGGACTTGACCCTGTCGGCGGTACATCGCCATGCTGGTAATGACGTAGCCCATGAGGAGTGGCGGATGTATCTGGAAAGGGTCGATATTGTAGGTTTCCGGGGGATTAACCGGTTGTCTCTGACGCTGGATGAGAATACGGTCCTGATTGGCGAAAATGCCTGGGGGAAATCCAGCTTGCTTGACGCGCTCTCTTTACTGCTGTCGCCTGCATCGACGTTATACCGTTTCCAGTTGGATGATTTCCATTTCACTCCCGGCGATGAGAACAGCCGCGAAAACCATCTTCAGGTCGTTTTCACGTTTCGTGAAACCGATGTCGGGCATCATCAGTCTGCGCGCTACCGTAAGCTGTTGCCTTTATTCATTCGCGGCGACGATCACCTGAAACGGATTGTTTATCGGCTGGAAGGCGAGGTCGACGAGTCAAACGCGGTCATGACCTGGCGTAGTTTTCTGGATGAACATGGGCAAGCGCGTCCTTTGCCAAATATCGATGCGCTGGCACAGGCGCTGATTCGCCTGCATCCGGTGCTCAGATTGCGGGATGCGCGATTTATGCGGCGGCTACCCTCACCGTCGATGGAACCGAAAGCCGAACATGGGGAGCATCTGGCGCAGCAGTTCGAAACGCTGGTTGAGGCGCTGGGGCAGGATCCTAATCGGATGACCAATCGCGAACTGCACCAAGGCGTGGCGATTATGCGTCAGTTGGTTGAGCACTATTTCTCCGAGCAAAACGCGGCGCCGAGCGAGCATCATCAGCGACATGCCCGTTTGGGCGGCGGCCGCTCGTGGCGAGCGTTGGACACGCTCAACCGGATGATGGCGGGTCCCAACAGCCGGAATCATCGCATCATTTTGCTGAGCCTGTTCGTGACGCTACTGCAGGCGAAAGGCGCGGTGAGGCTCGACCCAGAGGCGCGTCCACTGTTATTGATCGAGGATCCGGAAACCCGTCTGCATCCGATTATGCTGTCCGTGGCCTGGGGGTTGTTGAGTCAGCTACCGCTTCAGAAAATGACCACGACCAACTCCGGCGAATTGCTATCGCTGGTGCCGGTGGAACAACTGTGCCGATTGGTGCGTCATTCTACGCGGGTGGCGACCTATCGTCTCGGGCCTCAAGGCATGTCGGTGGAGGATGCGCGCCGGATTGCGTTCCATATCCGCATTAATCGGCCTGCGTCGCTGTTTGCCCGTTGCTGGCTGCTGGTGGAAGGGGAGACCGAGGTCTGGATGTTCGGCGAACTGGCTCGCCAATGCGGTCACCGTTTCGGTGCCGAAGGGGTGAAGGTGGTGGAGTTCGCCCAAGTAGGCCTGAAGCCGTTGCTCAAGTTCGCTCAGCGTATGGGAATCGAGTGGCATGTGTTGGTTGATGGCGACGATGCGGGGAAAAAGTATGCCGCCACGACCCGAAGTTTGTTGGTGGACCAGCAGGAACATGAACGCGATCATTTGACGATGCTGCCAGCGCGAGATATGGAATGTTTTATGTACAAAAGCGGCTTTGCGCAGGTTTACCACCGCGTGGCGCAGCTGCCGGATAATGTGCCGCTGTCGCCGCCCAAAATCATCAGCAAGGCTATTCACCGCACCTCCAAGCCGGATCTCGCGATTGAAGTCGCCATGAACGCGGCGGCAAGAGGCGAAGAAGCCATTCCACCGCTGATTCGTCATATGTTTTCACGTGTGCTTTGGCTGGCGCGGGGACGTGCTGATTAACGAAGAGTGATGACGAAGAGATGGGTCAACGTGATCGGTTGACCGGCTTTCATGAGTCACAATACCTTTATTTTATGCACTAACCCATATTTTATTATATGAGGGTTCTTCCTGTTCAATTAATTGTGATTTCTGCTCCAGGCCCAATGAAATTTTTACAGTAGAAGGGAAAGTTATTATAATCGCGCCGCTTTTTGTTGTTTCTGGTTTATATGAAACGTCAACTTCACTACAGCAGCAAAATAAGGATATGTTTTTAATGGAAAATGCAAAAGCGATACTCTCTTCTCGACCCATTTTTATTTCCCGCCCCGGCATTGCGAGTAGTCTAGGTGCTTTTATTGCGGCTTTGTTATTGCTATGTTTCGCTTCGGTATTTATTAAAAGCGAAGTGCCCGATATTTATCGAGACTATATTATCAATAAAAGCCCGTTGATTATTGAGAGTGCCGATATTTCTCACGGTAAATGCCGAATGAAATATAGCATTACCATCTGCTCTGCGGATGTGGAGTACAATTATAAAAATGAAGAACATGCTTCAGAGATAAATATCATGTTTCTTGATGTCTCTCGCGGCAATTACACGACGGATGTCGTTATCTCGTCCGAGCATCCTGAACTGGCGACGCTGACGCTGGGGTTGGATAAGTTGAATAACCGAATTATCGCTGCGGGCGGACTTATCGCCATTTTGCTTTTTCTGGCTATTTTTTCCTTGAATAACAGCGTGAAATTTTTTCGTGCTGGTCGTAAAGCGAAATGTCTATCGACATTGACGCTTGTTCCTGTAGATCTCGGCGACATCAGAAAATCGTTTTTCATGCGCGTTCAGCCGTATACCTATACCGGCGAAGATAAAAAGAAAATCAAATTGGCGAGCCTGATGAAGCGAAATGAACAGCCCATTTATCTGGACGACAGTATGAAACAGGCGTGGGCGGTATTGCTAAACGATGCCAACATTCCTGTGTTGCTGGACGATCGTTTGATGCGTCTTGATCTGAGCGATACAGAACGTGACTCCCTTCGTGCCGCCTTTGAACTTTAATCGCGTCTATTAGGATCTATCGTCTGCGCCGAGTGAGCCGACTGACCGTTGGTCATGAACTTGCGCGATAGATAAGATAAAAAGGCTGGCCACCCCAGTGACCAGCCTTATAGACAGATTCAGCGTCGACAACGCGCCACACTCGGTCAGTTGTCAGGCCACCGGCTCGTTGATTAACGGCACGATCAGACTGGCATGATTGCCTTTCGGTCCCTGGTGCACACTGTAATTAACCACCTGGCCAGCTTTTAGCGTGCGGTAGCCGTCCATTTGAATGGTCGAGTAGTGTGCGAAAATGTCTTCCCCTCCGCCCTCAGGGCAAATAAAACCAAAGCCTTTGGCGTTATTGAACCATTTAACAGTACCCGTCTCCATACATCTCCATCCTTCGTAAGCGTATTTTTACGGTGGGGTTATTGGTTAAGGTAAAATCAAATTGATTAAAACATCATCAATCCTCTTCAGACTCTATTAAAAATGCCTGGGTCGTCAAGCGCGATGGATAGGTGAGGACGTTGGCTTCGTCAAACTTTGATATGGGTAACGGAATGACCGAGAAGATTACGCCTATCGCAGAAATGGGTTGATGTACTTTTGTTGCCGGGTGATTTTGGTCCGGCAATGGTAAAATAAAAAATAGACGTGCTACTGTTAAGTACAGTAGACCAGGGCAAGATGACAGTTAAGATGTGGAAAAACGATGGGAAATCATAGTACGTGGTCGCACACTGAGGACCAGACCAAGGCTCGCCATGCCGAAGCATTGCAGCCGCCGTCCATGTATAACGTTGTGCTCAATAACGACGATTACACGCCGATGGAATTTGTTATTGACGTACTGCAAAAGTTCTTTTCTTATGATATCGAACGTGCAACGCAACTGATGCTTACGGTTCATTACCAGGGAAAGGCCATCTGCGGCGTATACAGCGCCGAGGTGGCGGAAACCAAAGCCGATCAGGTTAATCGTTATGCCAAAGATAACGAGCATCCGTTGCTATGTACGCTGGAAAAAGCCTGATTTAAGGCAATATATTGGGGGAGGTGCCTATGCTCAATCAAGAACTGGAACTCAGTCTCAACATGGCTTTCGCCAGAGCGCGTGAGCACCGACACGAGTTTATGACCGTGGAGCATTTGCTGCTGGCTTTGCTCAGCAATACCTCCGCACGTGAAGCATTGGAAGCATGCACAGTCGATCTGGATGCTTTGCGTCAGGAACTGGAAACCTTCATCGAACAGACAACGCCAACGCTGCCTGAGAGTGAAGCAGAACGCGATACGCAGCCGACGCTAAGCTTTCAACGCGTGCTTCAGCGTGCGGTGTTCCACGTACAGTCCTCCGGACACAGCGAAGTCTCCGGCGCCAATGTTCTGGTCGCGATATTCAGCGAACAGGAGTCGCAGGCCGCCTATCTGCTGCGCAAGCACGATGTCAGCCGCCTTGATGTGGTGAATTTTATTTCCCATGGTACGCGTAAAGAAGAGTCCGGGCCGTCGGTCAGCCAGGAAAATCCGGTTAACGAAGAGCAGGCTGGAGGGGAGGAGCGTATGGAGAATTTCACCACCAACCTTAATCAACTGGCCCGCGTCGGCGGCATTGACCCGCTCATTGGTCGCGAACGTGAACTGGAACGCACGGTTCAGGTACTGTGCCGCCGTCGTAAGAACAACCCGCTGCTGGTCGGTGAGTCTGGCGTGGGTAAAACGGCCATCGCCGAAGGTCTGGCCTGGCGTATCGTGCAGGGCGATGTCCCTGAAGTGATCGCCGACTGCACCATTTATTCTCTGGATATCGGTTCTCTGCTGGCGGGCACCAAGTATCGCGGGGATTTCGAGAAACGCTTTAAGGCGCTCTTGAAACAGCTGGAGCAGGATCAGACCAGTATCCTGTTTATCGATGAAATCCATACCATCATCGGCGCTGGCGCTGCTTCGGGCGGTCAGGTCGATGCGGCTAACCTGATCAAACCGCTGCTGTCGAGCGGTAAAATCCGCGTGATTGGCTCCACGACTTATCAGGAGTTCAGCAATATCTTCGAAAAGGATCGGGCGCTGGCGCGTCGCTTCCAGAAGATCGATATCACGGAGCCGAGCGTTGAAGAGACCGTTCAGATCATCAACGGTCTGAAACCGAAATATGAAGCTCACCATGACGTGCGATACACCGCGAAAGCCGTGCGCGCGGCCGTTGAGCTAGCGGTGAAATACATCAATGACCGTCATCTGCCGGACAAAGCGATCGACGTGATCGATGAAGCCGGCGCGCGTAGCCGACTGATGCCGGTCAGCAAACGCAAGAAAACGGTCAACGTGGCGGATATTGAATCGGTCGTGGCGCGTATCGCGCGTATTCCCGAGAAGAGCGTTTCCGCTAGCGACCGCGATGTGCTGAAAAATCTGGGAGACCGCCTGAAAATGCTGGTGTTCGGTCAGGATAAAGCCATCGAAGCGTTGACCGAGGCAATCAAGATGAGCCGCGCTGGACTGGGCCATGAGCGTAAACCGGTCGGTTCGTTCCTGTTTGCTGGTCCGACAGGGGTAGGTAAAACCGAAGTGACGGTGCAATTGGCGAAAGCCATGGACATCGAACTGCTGCGTTTCGATATGTCCGAATATATGGAGCGTCATACGGTGAGCCGTCTGATCGGCGCGCCTCCGGGATATGTCGGGTACGATCAGGGCGGGCTGTTGACGGATGCGGTGATCAAACATCCGCATGCTGTTCTGCTGCTTGATGAGATCGAGAAAGCGCATCCGGATGTGTTCAACCTGCTATTGCAGGTCATGGATAATGGCACCCTGACCGACAATAACGGTCGGAAGGCCGACTTCCGCAATGTCATTTTGGTCATGACCACTAACGCCGGGATCCGTGAAACCCAGCGTAAATCCATCGGGCTGATTCAGCAGGATA
>NZ_CAMKXG010000118.1 GCF_946477055.1 Lonsdalea britannica
GTAAACTGCTGCCAGGTGACATCCTGCTGTGGACCCTCCGTGCGAACGCTAATCAACATGCAGGACTGGCGGTACTGCCAACCACTGACGCCAATCCCTGCCCACTGACGAACCCGAGACTGGGCGCCATCCGCACCTACCACCAGCGTCGTTTCGATAACGGCGTCATCATCCAGCGTCACCCGCCAGACCGGCGCGTCATAGTCCAACTGTTTGAGATGCCGCGGGCATAGAAACGTCACTCCCGGCGTGTTTTCCAGCGACTGCCAGAGCGCCCGTTGCAGCACCCGGTTTTCGACCATGAAACCCAACTCCGGCAAGCTCAGTTCGCTGGCGTCGAACGCGACCCGGGCGCTATCCCACTCCCAGGTTTCCAGCCGACGATACGGGGCGCTGCGCATCTGTTCCACGTTCGCCCATGCCCCTAACTGGCGTAACAGCGCCACTGAAGCATAGCCAATCGCCGATAAACGCAAATCTGGCGGACTTTCTGCATCGAACGCTGGCGGCGCTTCCTGTTCCACCAGCGCCACCTGAAAACCGTTCTGCGCCAACCCTAATGCGGCGGCGGCGCCCACCATGCCCCCGCCGACGATGACTGCGTCAAAGTGCATACGTGCCCCACTATTTCTAAAGCCCACGATTTCTAAAGAAAATCCCGTGCATAACAGGAAGAGAATTGAACACAGTTTACTGGATTTCGGCCGTTTTTATCAGAAAAGCGAAGATGGGCGCATGCTGGTCACCGCGGCGCCAAACGATTACAATACGCGCCCGCACCAAGGTAAAGCGTGTTCACCCGAACTGAGTAATGGCAAGTCGATGACGATGACAAAAAAACTGCATATAAAAACCTGGGGCTGTCAGATGAACGAATACGATTCATCCAAGATAGCCGGCTTACTGGAAAGCACTCACGGTTATGAGCTGACCGAAATCGCAGAAGAGGCGGACATTCTGCTGCTGAACACCTGTTCGATCCGTGAAAAGGCGCAGGAAAAAGTCTTTCATCAGCTCGGCCGCTGGAAAGCGCTGAAAGACAGCAATCCGAATCTGATTATTGGCGTCGGCGGCTGCGTGGCGTCTCAGGAAGGCGCGCACATTCGCGAACGCGCCCACTACGTGGACGTGATTTTCGGGCCGCAAACGCTGCACCGCCTGCCGGAAATGATTAATCATGTGAACGGTACGCACAGCCCGATCGTTGACGTGAGCTTCCCCGAAATCGAGAAATTCGACCGTCTGCCGGAACCGCGCGCGGAAGGCCCGACCGCTTTCGTCTCCATCATGGAAGGCTGTAATAAATATTGTACGTTCTGCGTGGTGCCTTATACCCGCGGCGAAGAAGTCAGCCGTCCCTGCGACGATGTACTGTTCGAAGTCGCGCAGCTGGCCGAACAGGGCGTACGCGAAGTCAATCTGCTGGGTCAGAACGTTAACGCCTATCGCGGCGAAACCTATGACGGCAACATCTGTACCTTCGCTGAGCTGATTCGTTTGGTCGCCGCCATCGACGGCATCGACCGCATCCGCTTCACCACCAGTCATCCGATCGAATTCACCGACGATATCATTAGCGTTTATGAAGATACGCCGGAGCTGGTCAGCTTCCTGCACCTGCCGGTACAGAGCGGCTCAGACCGGGTACTGACCATGATGAAACGGCGTCATACCGCGCTGGAATACAAGGCGATTATCCGCAAACTGCATAAAGCGCGCCCGGGGATTCAGATCAGCTCCGACTTTATCGTCGGATTTCCCGGCGAGACAAATGACGATTTTGAACAGACCATGAACCTGATTGCCGACGTCAACTTCGACATGAGCTTCAGCTTCATCTATTCACCGCGTCCCGGCACCCCGGCGGCTGATATGGTGGACGACGTCAGCGAAGACGAGAAAAAGCAGCGCCTGTATCTTCTGCAGGAACGTATCACCCAGCAGGCCATGCGTTTCAGCCGTCAGATGATGGGCACCGTGCAGCGCGTACTGGTTGAAGGCACATCGCGTAAAAGCGTCATGGAGCTATCCGGGCGTACCGAGAATAACCGCGTAGTGAACTTCGAAGGGACTCCGGAAATGATCGGCAAGTTTGTCGACGTGGAAATCGTCGACGTTTACCCGAACTCGCTGCGCGGCGTGCTGGTCCGCACCGAAGATCAAATGGGACTGCGCGTGATTGAGTCGCCAGCGGCGGTCATCGCCCGTACCCGTAAAGAAAATGAGATTGGCGTGGGTATTTATCAACCCTGATAATCCCGCTATCGACGGGCAGCGTTGGCTGCCCGTGTTCCCATCCCGATGATCCTGCCTTGTTTTTATGAAACTGCCCCCAATATCGGTAGTGCGACTTGCGCCTTTTCGGGTTAGCGATAAATAATCATGGTTATTCATGCATAGCTGGCGATCGCCAGCCGACGGGACTCCAGTCTCAATCCGTCCATTTTCCGGTTAAATACCAAGAGGAATAATTTGAACGTAACGACCAAAGAGATCACCCTCGAACCCGCGGACAATAAACGTTTACTCAGCCTGTGCGGCCCGTTTGACGACAACATTAAACAGTTGGAACGCCGCCTGGGTATTGAAATCAACCGACGCGACAATCAATTCAAACTGGTCGGAACCGAACTGTGCGTCAAGGCGGCAGCCGATATCCTGCTGCATCTGTACGTTGATACCGCGCCGATGAAAGGCACTAGCCAGGATATCGACCCGGAACAGATTCATCTGGCAATCAAAGAGTCCGGCGTGTTGGAACAATCCGCCGACAGCGTGCCTGAATTTGGCAAAGCGGTGAACATTCGCACCAAACGCGGCGTCATCAAACCGCGCACGCCGAATCAGGCGCAGTACGTCGCCCATATTCTCGACCACGACATCTCGTTTGGCGTGGGCCCGGCCGGTACCGGGAAAACCTATCTGGCGGTCGCCGCCGCCGTCGATGCGCTGGAGCGTCAGGAAATTCGCCGCATCCTGCTGACCCGTCCGGCGGTGGAAGCCGGTGAAAAACTGGGCTTCCTGCCGGGTGACTTGAGCCAGAAAGTGGACCCGTATCTGCGCCCGCTGTATGACGCGCTGTTCGAGATGCTGGGCTTCGAAAAAGTCGAGAAGCTGATTGAACGCAATGTGATTGAGGTCGCCCCGCTCGCTTACATGCGTGGCCGTACGCTCAACGACGCCTTCATTATTCTGGATGAAAGTCAGAACACCACGATTGAACAGATGAAGATGTTCCTGACGCGTATCGGTTTCAATTCGAAAGCCGTGATCACCGGCGACGTGACGCAGATCGACCTGCCGCGCAACCAGAAATCCGGGTTGCGACACGCGATTGAAGTGCTGTCCGACGTCGAAGAAATCAGTTTCAACTTCTTCCACAGTGAAGACGTGGTGCGCCACCCGGTGGTCGCTCGTATCGTCAACGCCTATGAAGCCTGGGAAACAGCGGAGCAAAAGCGAAAAGACGCGCTGGCCGAACAGCGTAAACGCGAAGCGCTGCAAGCCGCCGGACAGGAGCAGAAATGAGTCAGGTTATTCTCGATCTGCAGATTGCCTGTGAAAACAGCGACGGCCTGCCTTCAGAAGCGCACTTTCAGCGCTGGCTGGACGCGGTGCTGCCGCAGTTCCAGGCGGAGTCGGAAGTCACCATCCGCATCGTCGATGAGGCGGAAAGCCATGAGCTGAACCATACCTATCGCGGAAAGGACAAGCCCACCAACGTGCTGTCTTTCCCGTTCGAAGCGCCGCCGGAAGTTGAACTGCCGCTGCTGGGCGATCTTATCATCTGCCGTCAGGTAGTAGAGCAAGAAGCCGCCGAGCAGGAAAAAACGCAGGAAGAGCACTGGGCACACATGGTGGTACACGGCTGCCTGCATCTGCTGGGGTACGATCACATCGAAGACAGCGAGGCCGAAGAGATGGAATCGCTGGAAACCGAGATCATGCAGGGCATGGGATTCGCGGATCCTTACCTGGCAGAAAAATAAACGGTTACCGAGTTGCGTTAAATTCGGTATCTTACACAGCTATATGCCAGCGGCGGCATTACACGACCTTACCCCGCTGGTTATCTTTTCCTAACCTGAGAGACGTTAACAGATACGCCATGAGCGACGACCATTCTTCCAACAGCGATAACCCCAGCCCCAAAAAGGGCTTCTTTTCTCTTATCCTCAACCAGCTTTTTCACGGTGAACCCAAAGATCGTAATGACCTGCTCACGCTGATTCGTGATTCGGAACAAAACGATCTCATCGACCCGGAAACCCGCGACATGCTGGAAGGGGTAATGGATATCGCTGAACAGCGAGTACGGGACATCATGATCCCGCGTTCGCAGATGATTACCCTGAAGCACAACCAAACGCTTGAAGAGTGCCTGGACGTGATTATCGAGTCCGCCCACTCCCGCTTCCCGGTCATCAGCGAAGATAAAGACCACATCGAAGGGATTCTGATGGCCAAGGACCTGCTGCCATTCATGCGCAGCGATTCCGAACCGTTCAGTATGGACAAAGTCCTGCGCCCTGCGGTCGTCGTCCCGGAAAGTAAACGCGTCGACCGCATGCTCAATGAATTCCGCTCGCTGCGCTACCACATGGCTATCGTCATCGATGAATTCGGCGGGGTTTCCGGACTGGTCACCATTGAGGACATTCTGGAGCTGATCGTCGGGGAGATCGAAGACGAATACGATGACGAGGAAGATCGCGACATCCGCCATCTGACTCGCCAGACCTATACCGTCCGCGCGTTAACGCCGATTGAAGACTTTAATGAGTCGTTCTCCACCCAATTCAGCGATGATGAAGTCGATACCATCGGCGGATTGATCATGCAGGCGTTCGGCCATCTGCCAGCTCGGGGCGAGACCATTGAGCTGGGCGGTTACCAGTTCAAAGTCGCGATGGCGGACAGCCGCAGAATTATTCAGGTGCATGTCAGAATACCTGACCACGCTCCGCAACCTATATTGGAAAACTAATCAGCAATGGCTGTCGCTTCCCTATTACAACGCCAGCAGAGCCGTCTTCTGCTGGCGCTTTTATTCGGCGCCAGCGGCACGCTGGCATTCTCTCCTTTTGATCTCTGGCCCGCCGCTCTCATCTCTCTGTTCGGTCTGCAGGCGCTCACTCTCGGCCGCAGCGTTCGTCAGTCTGCGGCCGTTGGCTTTGCATGGGGCTTCGGACTGTTCATCAGCGGCGTACAGTGGGTGTATGTCAGCATCGCCACTTTCGGCGGTATGCCAGGCCCCATTAACGTGGGTCTGGTCGTTCTGCTGGCGCTCTATCTGGCGCTATACCCGATGCTGTTCGCGGGCGTTCTGGCCCGCTTTTGGCCCAAGGCGAACCTGTGGCGCGTCGCTATCGCTGCGCCCGCGCTCTGGCAGCTGACCGAGTTTCTGCGTGGCTGGGTGCTAACCGGCTTTCCGTGGCTTCAGTTCGGCTATAGCCAAATCGACGGTCCTTTAAAAGGGCTGGCGCCGATTATGGGCGTTGACGCCATCACGTTTGTGCTGATGATCGTCAGCGGGTTACTGACGTTTGCCATCACGGCCCGCCGCTGGCTGCCCGCTGTCGTCGCCGCAGCCATCCTACTGCTGCCGTGGCCATTGCGTGGCATCGCCTGGTTTAAACTGGAGCCTGATCGCGCGGTCAACGTCGCGCTGGTGCAGGGCGATATTCCCCAGTCGCTGAAATGGGATCCCGACGAGCTGCTGAATACGCTAAAAATTTATCTCGACAGCAGTCTGCCCGTCATGGGCAAAGTGCCGATCATTATCTGGCCCGAATCAGCGATTCCCGACGTCGAAGCGCGCCAGCAGGAGTATTTGCGTCTGGTCGACCGAGCACTGCTCGAGCGTCACAGCAGCCTGATCACCGGTATCGTCGACGTCCGTCCGAAAGACAACGACGCGGACTATTACAACAGCATCATCGTTCTGGGTGACAAACAGCCGTACCGTTATCCCACGCTTAACCGCTACAACAAGCATCATTTGGTGCCGTTTGGCGAGTTTGTGCCACTAGAAACGCTACTCCGTCCGCTGGCGCCGCTGTTTGATTTGCCGATGTCGTCTTTTAGTCGCGGCAACTATGTACAGCCGCAGCTGGACGTGAGCGGCTACCGGCTTACGGCCACTATTTGCTACGAGATTATTTTGGGTCAGCAAGTGCGGGACAACTTCCGCGAAAATACCGATATGCTGCTTACCATCTCGAACGATGCGTGGTTTGGCCACTCCATCGGGCCGTGGCAGCACTTCCAGATGGCGAGAATGCGTGCGCTGGAGCTGGGCCGACCGTTGCTGCGCAGCACCAACAACGGGATCACGGCGGTCGTCACGCCGGAAGGCAACGTCAGCGCCTCGCTGCCGCAGTTCACACGTGATGTGCTGGAAACCTCCGTCACCCCCGCCACCGGCATGACGCCTTACGCACGTTGGGGCGCGTGGCCGCTATGGACACTGACGCTGCTGTTCGGCCTCTGCGCCATATTCTCTCCTCGGATCCGCCGCCGCTGATCTTCCCCGGTAGCGCACATCATGAATAAGAAAGGGCATGCTTAGCATGCCCTTTTTAACTCCTGGCATATTAATTGCTAAAACCTATGCGACGCGGCCGACCTGGCGTCTTTTAAGAGTGTGTGATCGCACGCAGCACGGATTCGGGGCACCAATAGCACCAAAGTAGTGCCAAGCCGACTAAATGCTGCAATTTAGTGCAGATTAACTCTCAAAAAAGATACATAACGGCCTCAGATTGTTAACAGTTGGCTATTTTTAATGATGTTGCAGTTTATTTGCGCTTTCGCGGTGCATCCGCAAAGCGTCACTCAATGATTAGCGCCATCACAACAGCAAAGGAGTTAGCACATGCAATTGCGTAAACTGGCACTTTCACTACTTCTGGCAGGTACAGCGGCAGGCAGTCTGGCTCATGCGGAAGAGCTGACCGGCACATTGAAGAAAGTGAAAGACAACGGCGTCATCGTTATCGGACACCGTGAATCTTCCGTTCCTTTCTCCTATTACGATAACCAGCAGAAAGTGGTTGGTTATTCCGAAGCCTATTCAGACAAGATCGTCGAAGCGGTCAAAAAGAAAATCGGGGCGCCTAACCTTCAAGTCAAACTGCTGCCGATCACCGCCCAGAACCGCATACCGCTGTTGCAAAACGGCACCTACGATCTGGAATGTGGTTCAACCACCAATAACCTGGAGCGTCAGAAACAGGCCGACTTCTCTAACACCATCTTCATCATCGGCACCCGCCTGATGACCAAAGTGGATTCCGGCATCAAGGATTTCTCCGATCTGAACGGAAAAACCGTCGTGGTGACCTCAGGGACAACCTCTGAAGTGTTGCTGAACAAGATGAACGATGAGAAGAAAATGAAGATGCGCATCATCAGCGCGAAAGACCACGGCGACTCCTTCCGTACGTTGGAAAGCGGCCGCGCGGTTGCTTTCATGATGGACGATGCGCTGCTGGCGGGTGAGCGCGCCAAGTCGAAAAATCAAGACCAGTGGGTCATTCTTGGACAGCCGCAGTCCAAAGAAGCCTATGGCTGCATGATGCGTAAAGACGATCCGCAGTTCAAAGCGCTGGTCGACGAAACCATCGCCCAGATCCAGACGTCAGGCGAAGCCGAAAAATGGTTCGATACCTGGTTCAAGCAGCCTATTCCGCCGCGTAATCTGAACCTGAACTTCGAGCTGTCTGACGACATGAAAGCCTTGTTCAAAGCGCCTAACGACAAAGCCTTCTAAGCTGCAAGTATCACAAGATAATAGGTTCAGGCATTTTGATTGCGGATTTGCGAACATGCTGGCGGGCTCAGGTCAGTCGCTCCCTGCCCTGAGCTCCAGACCGTTCACAAGTCTTCGGGTAGCCTTGAGGGCTACCCTTTTTACCGGAGTTTTTTATGTCAACAGATTGGAATTGGGGTATTTTCCTGCAATCCGCTCCATTCGGTAATACCACTTACCTCGGATGGATTATTTCCGGCCTACAGGTGACCGTTTCGTTGTCTCTGTGCGCGTGGATCATCGCATTCCTGCTGGGTTCGCTGCTGGGAATCCTGCGCACCGCGCCCAACCGTTTCATCTCAGGCATCGGGACCTGTTATGTGGAGCTGTTCCGTAACGTCCCGCTCATCGTGCAGTTCTTTATCTGGTATCTGGTGGTGCCCGAACTGCTGCCGGTTGACATTGGCATGTGGTTCAAGGCGGAGCTGGACCCGAACATTCAGTTCTTCCTGTCCTCCATGATCTGTCTCGGCATGTTCACGGCCGCCCGCGTCTGCGAACAGGTACGCGCCGGGATCCAGTCGCTGCCCCGCGGGCAGAAAGCCGCCGGTCTGGCGATTGGCCTGACGCTGCCGCAGACCTACCGCTACGTGCTGTTGCCCAACGCCTATCGCGTCATCGTTCCGCCTTTGACGTCGGAAATGCTTAACCTGGTTAAGAACTCCGCGATCGCGTCGACCATCGGTCTGGTGGACATGGCTGCACAGGCGGGCAAACTGCTCGACTATTCCGCGCACGCCTATGAGTCTTTCACGGCGATTACGCTGGCCTATATCGCCATCAACGCCATCATCATGCTGCTGATGCAGGTCGTTGAAAGAAAAACCCGTTTGCCGGGCAATATGGGGAGCAAATAAGAATGTATGAATTTGACTGGAGCTCCATCGCTCCCAGCATGCCTTACCTGCTGCAAGGCCTTGGCGTTACGATTAAAATCACGGTGATCGCCGTCATTTTCGGTATCCTCTGGGGAACCCTTCTCGCCGTCATGCGGCTGTCGTCGTTCAAACCGATCAGCTGGTTTGCCAAACTGTACGTAAACTTGTTCCGTTCCGTACCGTTAGTCATGGTGCTGCTGTGGTTTTATCTGATTGTGCCAAGCTTTCTACAAAATGTGCTTGGGCTGTCGCCGAAAACCGATATTCGGCTAGTTTCGGCTATGGTAGCCTTCTCCCTGTTTGAGGCGGCCTACTACTCTGAAATCATCCGCGCCGGGATTCAGAGTATCGCACGCGGTCAGGCTTCCGCCGCGCTGGCGCTGGGCATGACGCATTGGCAGTCCATGAGACTGGTGATTCTGCCTCAGGCTTTCCGGGCAATGGTTCCTCTGCTGCTGACTCAGGGCATTGTCCTGTTTCAGGACACCTCTTTGGTGTACGTGCTCAGCCTGGCTGATTTCTTCCGCACCGCGTCCAGCATCGGCGAACGCGACGGAACGCAGGTTGAGATGATCCTGTTTGCCGGGTTTGTTTATTTTATTATCAGCATCTGCGCATCAATGCTGGTTAATTATCTGAAGAAAAGGACGGTTTGATGATTTCCCTGAAAAATGTTTCTAAGTGGTACGGTCAATTTCAGGTACTTACCGACTGCTCCACAGAAGTTAAAAAAGGTGAGGTAGTCGTCGTTTGCGGACCTTCCGGCTCCGGCAAATCGACCCTAATCAAAACCGTTAATGGACTTGAACCCATCCAGGAAGGCCTGATTGAAGTTAACGGCATCGCCGTTAACGACAAACGTACGAATCTGGCCCAGCTGCGTTCTAAAGTCGGCATGGTATTCCAGCACTTTGAGCTGTTCCCGCACCTGTCGATCATCGACAACCTCACCCTGGCGCAGGTCAAAGTCCTCAAGCGTCAGCGCGAACCGGCGCGTGAAAAGGCCAAGAAACTGCTGGATCGCGTCGGGCTGTCCGCCCATGCGGACAAATATCCGGGCCAGCTCTCCGGCGGCCAGCAGCAGCGTGTCGCCATCGCCCGTGCGCTGTGCATGGACCCCATCGCGATGCTGTTCGACGAACCGACTTCCGCGCTTGATCCGGAAATGATCAATGAAGTGTTGGACGTGATGGTCGAACTGGCGCAAGAAGGGATGACCATGATGGTGGTGACGCACGAAATGGGCTTCGCCCGTAAAGTGGCGCACCGGGTCATCTTTATGGACGAGGGCAAGATTGTGGAAGACACCCGCAAAGAGGACTTCTTCACCAACCCCAAATCCGAGCGAGCCAAAGACTTCCTGGCGAAAATCCTGCACTGATGCAAGAGATAAGCACGATGCATTAACGCATTGTGTTAGCCAACATGATCAAAAAATCCCGGCAGACGATGCCGGGATTTTTTTTATAGCTACTCAACATCAGTTAAGCGAGGCGAGCGCAAGGAAAGCCGCTAGCGCGGTATGTCCCGTCAGGGCTGAAAAGGCTGACGATGGAACTGGTCATGCGAGCATTTCGGGCAAC
>NZ_CAMKXG010000119.1 GCF_946477055.1 Lonsdalea britannica
AGCAGCGGAAAGTTCCAGGGGATAATCTGCCCGACGACGCCGAGCGGTTCATGGAAATGGTAAGCCACGGTGTCGTGATCGATCTCGCTGATCGCACCCTCCTGCGCCCGGATACAGGCAGCAAAGTAGCGGAAGTGATCTATCCCGAGCGGTACGTCGGCATTGCGGGTTTCACGGATTGGTTTGCCGTTATCCCAGGTTTCGGCATTCGCCAGCAGATCGATGTTCTGCTCCATACGATCGGCAATGCGGTTGAGGATCTGCGCGCGTTCAGCCGCCGACAGCGCGGCCCAGCCCGCTTTGGCTTCGTGCGCAGCATCCAGCGCCAAATCCACGTCGTGGGTGTTCGAACTGGCGACTTCACACAGCGGTTTCCCGGTAACGGGCGTCAGGTTGACATAATATTCGCCGCTGGAGGGAGGCACCCAGGCGCCGCCGATAAAGTTTTCGTAACGTTTTTTCAGGCTGACATCGAAGCCATAGGCTCCGGGAGAAACACGGCTTGAGCTAGAGGAAGTGTCGTAGGTCATTTCTGTCTCCTTTGTACGCTGATGCTGCGGACTGGGCGTGGTATTCGCAATGACGCCGCCCGGCCACCTGATACAGAACGGTGTGCTTACCTAAACAGAAAATCGTTGGACTGATCCTAGAGGATGTTAATCGATTGTGATAGATACGGGCGGTCTGAAAAAGATCGGAATTCGATTCAGCGCTCACTTTTAGACAACGAATGGAACCTAATGCGAAACAGCGCATCTGAAGCCGCCTAACGTATTCGTCATCTCACGCGAGAGATAACATTCGCGTCCCGTCGGGCTCGGTGAAATACTGATCTCACGACTTCACATCACGACCGCAGGAAGTACGGGTGAAAAACAACCATTCTCAGCGCGAAGATACGCAGGCTCCTTTGACCGGAGCCAGTCAACACACTATCTGGCATCAGTCTGCGTTGGCCGACCCCCGTCGCGACTGGCTAGCGGAAGAGGTGCCGGTTGCCTTGGTCTACAACGGCATATCCCACGTGGTGATGATGGCTTCCCCCAAAGATTTGGCAGCCTTCGCGCTGGGCTTTTCACTGTCGGAAGGCATTATTCAGTCGCCTAATGATATCTACGGCATCGACGTCGTCCCTACCTGTCACGGTATTGAAGTGCAGATTGAGCTTTCCAGTCGTCGCTTCGCCGGGCTGAAAGCCAGACGCCGGGCAATGGAAGGCCGTACCGGCTGCGGCGTGTGCGGCGTCGAACAGCTGGAGGAGATCGGAAAACCGATAGCGCCGCTTCCCTTTACCCAGACGTTTTCTCTGTCGCGGCTTGAGTCCGCATTGGGACAATTGAGCGATGTTCAGGTCGTCGGACAGCGGACGGGCTGTACCCATGCCGCTGCCTGGATTTCGCCGGAAGGGTTGCTGTTAGGAGGCTGTGAGGATGTAGGCCGACACGTCGCGTTGGATAAGCTGCTGGGTCTGCGCGCTCGTCAGCCCTGGCAGCAGGGCGCAGCGCTAGTGTCCAGCCGCGCCAGCTATGAGATGGTGCAAAAATCCGCCCTTTGCGGCGTAGAAATTCTCTTTGCCGTCTCCGCCGCCACCGCACTGGCCGTTGACGTCGCGCAGCGCAGCCAGCTGACATTAGTGGGTTTTTGCCGTCCGGGACGTGCGACGATCTACACCCATCCCCAGCGTTTGCGCGACTAGTCGCTTAGATCGATTGGTTGTTAGCCCCAACCATTCACTTATAAGTGACTGTAGAAAAAGGATTAAAATTGCCGCGCAGCGGCAGAAAGCCAAGAATAACCATTTTCAATATCATTTAATTAACTATAATGAACCTCATGCTTACGCGGGACTAACAAACCAAGTGCCGCTCCATCTATACCAATGCACGCCAACTATGGAGATGCAAAATATGAGTTACACACTGCCATCCCTGCCCTATGCCTATGACGCACTGGAACCGCATTTCGACAAGCAAACGATGGAAATCCATCACAGCAAACATCACCAGACTTACGTCAACAACAGCAACGCAGCATTGGAATCCCTGCCTGAATTCGCGAAGCTGTCTCCGGAAGAGCTGATCACCAAACTGGATCAGGTACCGGCTGATAAGAAAACCGCGCTGCGCAACAACGTAGGCGGCCACGCCAACCACAGCCTGTTCTGGAAAGGTCTGAAGCTGGACACCACGCTGACTGGCGATCTGAAAGCCGCCATCGAACGCGATTTCGGCAGCGTTGACGCCTTCAAAGAAACGTTTGAGAAAGCAGCAGCAACCCGTTTCGGTTCCGGCTGGGCTTGGCTGGTACTGAAAGACGACGGCAAACTGGCGGTCGTTTCTACGGCTAACCAGGACAGCCCGCTGATGGGCGAAGCGATCTCCGGCGCCTCCGGCTACCCGATCATCGCTCTGGACGTGTGGGAACACGCCTACTACCTGAAATTCCAGAACCGCCGCCCGGACTACATCAAAGCGTTCTGGAGTGTCGTCAACTGGGACGAAGCCGCAAAACGCTTTGCCGAAGCAAAAAAATAAGCTGTAAGATCATGAGCCTGCGCCACTCAACGCAGGCCCATCACCAACCCGGAATAACCTTAATTATTTCGGGTTTTTTATTTCCGCAATTCCTCTCTTAATACCGAAGTAAATAGTAAAGCTTTTCTTTACCATGCCGATAATTTTCTTGAGCCCTCTTTGATTATTTTCCGCCATCCTGTTCAGGTCGGGGGAGATATTCTTTTGGCTAAAACAAATAGCAAATCAACACATTAGGGATCTCCCTTAATGACTGAGTTCATTAATAATGGAAGAGTAAAATGGCGATTAAAATTGAAAATATTAAGGTAGGCAAGAAGTTAGGATTAGGCTTCTCTCTAATTTTAGCGCTGACCCTCCTTATAGCTGCCGTTGGAATGATGTACATAGGAACCCTGAAAGATCGCTTTGATAAAGCGACTTTTAGCGCCCAAATCAACGATGAAGTCAACCAAGCCCGCTATTATCGCGTTCTGTACAGCGCGGGATACAACCCCGACGCCATCAAAAACAATAGCAAACATATTAACAATATTGTCAATTTAGTCAGCGAAGCAAAAAATAAGTCCTGGTATTTAGATTACGAAGACCGTCTGGAAAAAATATCTGAGGCCATCGTTGAATATCAGAAAAAACAAAAAGATTACGTAGATGCCGTAAATAAAAAGGACCAGGTAAGACAAAGCTGGAATATTTCCGACACGCAAAACGCATTAAATGCATTTGAACAACAGACTAAGAATGAAGGTAATTTCCCGCTACAGCTGCAATTAGCCAATCTCGATCTAAAACTCACCAGTATTCGCTACCATGCCCGCGGCCTGCTGCTAGCCCTGAATCAGGAGGCAGAGAAACCCCTCATCGCCGCAGTGGAAGACACCGAACAAACGCTGAACCAACTGCTCAAGTCGCTGCCCGCAGAACGTCAATCACAGCTAACCCCCATCGTCACATCGCTGTCGAGTTATAAAGCTCAGGTGCTGGCCTACCTGCCGGCTTATCAGGAAGAGCTGAAACAGGTTGATTTGCTCGGCGTTCAGGCCAATAACCTGATTTCACAGGTTACCGGCATGGTCGAGAACGAGACACTCGCGACCCAGAAAGACATCAACGAAGCCACGCTGTGGCTGTCTCTGACGGCGCTGGTCACATTGCTGCTCGGTATCGGCATCGCCCTGTATATCTCTCGTCAAATCACTCAGCCTCTGAACCAGACTGTCGATATTGCCGAAAACATTGCGGCCGGCGACCTGACCATGCCGATCGTCACCACCCGCCGCGACGAGCTGGGGATGCTGCTGAACTCCATGGCGAAGATGAAAGCCAATCTGCACAACATCATTGACGATATCCGTCTGGGCGTCAGCCAGATCAACACCGCCGCCCGCGAAATCGTGGCAGGCAACGACGATCTGTCTTCACGCACAGAGTCTCAGGCGGCCGCGGTGGAAGAAACCGCTGCCAGCATGGAACAGCTGACCTCGACCGTGAAACAGAACGCCAGCAATGCCCATCACGCCAACAAACTGGTGCTGGACGCCACACAGACCGCGCAGTCGGGCGGAAAATTGGTGGAAGAAGTGGTGAAAACCATGTCTGAAATCGAAGGCAGCTCGAAGCGCATTGCGGAAATCACTTCCGTGATCAACGGCATCGCTTTCCAGACCAACATTCTGGCGCTCAACGCCGCGGTCGAAGCCGCTCGCGCCGGCGAACAGGGTCGAGGATTCGCCGTGGTCGCTGGTGAAGTCCGTAATCTGGCGCAGCGCAGCTCTCAGGCAGCGAAAGAGATTGAAGGGCTGATCTCCACCTCCGTGAATCAGGTCGGACACGGGGCGAGACTGGTGAACGATGCAGGGAAAACGATGCACGACATCGTGACCTCGGTCACCCACGTCCATGACATCATGGGAGAAATTACGGTGGCTTCGGATGAACAAAGCCGCGGGATCGCACAGGTTAATGAAGCCATCGTGGATATGGACAGCACCACGCAGCAGAACGCCGCGTTAGTCCAGGAGTCGACCGCCGCCGCCAGCTCGCTGGAAGAGCAGGCGATTGTGTTGTCTAACGCGATTGCCGTCTTCCGCCTGTCTAGTTCACAGGAACGGGAAAACAACGGGGAACGTACGCTTATCGGCAGCAACGCACAGCAGCTGACCTACAACCCGTAATATCACGCGCCGAAAGCGTGTGTCTCTTTGACGGGCTGAGAGACGCCTCTCAGCCCGTCATTCAACCCTTAACGCACGGCAATCAGCGGCTGCGCCTTCAGGATCGTCGCCAGATTCTGCTGCTGCGAAGAAAGCTGCGTCATCATGCCGTTGTACTGATCGACCTGCGCCTGCGTCTGGAACTGCACGCCATTGCCGTTGAACGTCACCTGAGCGCCCTGCGTCTGCAGATAGTCACCGACCTGCACCAGCGTCTGCGCAAAGGAGATACTGACCGGCACCACCGCAGCGACGGCCGTCGCGGGCTTCGTCACCACACGCTCATACACCCGGTTATAAACTGCCTGAACGTCTTCCGGCTGTTTCAGCGCGTGCCGAGCGTTATCCGCCTGCACTTTCGCAGTCTGTGTCTGCTGACTGAGCAGATTCAGAGCGCCGGTGCTTTGCCGCAGATTTTCCCGCTCGGTCAGGTAATCCTGCGGTACGCGAATACGCGCGACCTGCTCCAGCATAGGCGTTAAGCTGCCCGCCAACGCCTGATCCAGCTGCTGACTAAAGCCCGTCAGAATCGCGTAATCCTGCGCATAACGACCGAAACTCTGCTTTTGCTGGTCCGTCAAACCCGGTAGCTGACGCCCCGGTTCCTGTTCCACTCCCTGCAAAAATGCGTTGAACGCCTGACGCTGCTCTTTGTCTTTATCACCACAGGCCGCCAGTTGCAGCGTCATCAAAACCATAATCACCGGCATCAGCCAGCGCGAACGGATATCCGCCAACATGTCTACTACTCCTGTTTTTCGTTTCGCCGTCGTGCGTATAGAAGGTTACCCCGATAAGCATAGCCGAACGGCTTTCCCGCAAGATGAAAAACAGCGCGCATATTCTCGCTGTTCTCCCCGTAGAGGCTGCGGTGAGATACCGCAACGCAGCCATGTCACACCCACACAGCACCCACCTAAAAAAACAGGGCCATTAAGGCCCTGTCGTGATTCAGCGAGCGTGAATCTTTACTGCAACACCGAAATATCAGCCACTTTCAGGAACAGATTACGCAGTTCATTAAGCAGCGTCAGACGGTTGATCCGCACGTCCTGCTCTTCCGCGTTCACCATCACTTTGTCGAAGAAGTTATCCACCGGCTCACGCAGCTGCGCCAGCTCAACCAGCGCTTCCTGATAACGCCCTTCGGCGAACCACGGGTTCAGTTTGCTGTTCAACGCGGTGACATAAGTCGCCAGCTGAATTTCTTCTTTCTCTTTCAGCAGCGAGGCCTGCACGCTGTCATTCAGGCTTTCGGTCGACTTCGCCAGAATGTTGGACACGCGTTTGTTGGCGGCCGCCAACGCAACCGCCTGTTCCAACGTACGGAAATGACTGACGGCTTTCACGCGGGCATCAAAGTCGGCCGGACGAGTCGGACGACGCGCCAGCACTGCCTGAATGGTATCCACGGTATGGCCTTCTTCCTGATACCAGGCGCGGAAGCGGCCCAACATGAATTCGATCACATCGTCGACCACATTGGCGTTCGTCAGCTTGTCGCCATACAGACGCACGGCTTCTTCCGTCAGCGTTTGCAGATCCAGCGGCAGCTGTTTTTCTACGATGATGCGCAGAGCACCCAGTGCGGCGCGGCGCAGCGCGAATGGGTCTTTATCGCCCTTAGGATGTTGGCCGATACCGAAAATTCCGGCCAGCGTATCCATTTTGTCGGCGATGGCCAGCGCACACGCGACCGGCGATGAAGGAAGATCGTCGCCCGCGAACCGCGGCTGATACTGTTCGTTCAACGCGACCGCGACATCTTCGTCTTCACCGTCATGACGCGCATAATGCATACCCATGACGCCCTGCGTATCGGTGAATTCGAACACCATGTTGGTCATCAGATCGCACTTGGACAGCAGGCCCGCACGCGTAGCGTGATTGACGTCTGCGCCAATCTGCGCGGCAACCCATCCAGCCAGTGCCTGAATACGGTCGGTTTTATCGCGCAGAGAACCCAGCTGCTGCTGGAACAAAACGGTTTCCAGACGCGGCAGGTGATCTTCAAGACGTTTTTTACGGTCGGTATTGAAGAAGAATTCGGCATCCGCCAGACGCGGACGCACCACTTTTTCGTTACCCGCAATAATCTGCTGGGGATCTTTCGATTCGATATTGGCGACAAAAATGAAGTGCGGCAACAGCTTGCCTGCATCGTCGTATACCGGGAAATATTTCTGATCGCCCTTCATGGTGTACACCAGCGCTTCCGCAGGCACGGCCAGGAATTTTTCTTCAAACGTCGCAGTCAGCACCACCGGCCATTCAACCAGAGACGCCACTTCTTCCAACAGGCTTTCGCTCAGGTCGGCTTTTCCGCCAATCTTCTGCGCGGCCTGTTCAGCATCGCGTTTAATAATCGCTTTACGCGCTTCGTAGTCTGCGACCACTTTGCCGCGCTCAAGCAAAATCTCAGGATATTGATCGGCATTGTCGATGGTGAATTCGGCTTCGCCCATGAAGCGGTGGCCGCGTAGCGTGCGAGCGGAGTCGATGCCCAGCACGGTGCCCGGGATCAATGTGTCGCCCAGCAGCATGGTCACCGTGTGAACCGGGCGAACGAACTGCACGTCTGAGTCGCCCCAGCGCATCAGTTTCGGGATCGGCAGTTTGCTGAGCGCGACGCTCACCATGCCCGGCAGCAGCGTTTGCGCCGCCTGGCCTTTGACCTGCGCACGGAACAGCAGCCATTCGCCCTTGTCCGTGGTCAGACGTTCAGCCTGATCGACGGTAATACCGCAACCGCGCGCCCAACCCTGAGCCGCCTTGGTCGGCTGGCCGCTGGCATCAAACGCCTGAGAGATGGCCGGGCCTCGTTTTTCCACTTCACGATCCGGCTGAGACGCGCTCAGCGCCGTCACCTTGAGCGCCAGACGACGCGGCGCGGCGAACCAGTTCACGGCCTGATAGGTCAGGCCTGCCGCATCCAGTTCAGCGCTGAAATTGGCGGCAAAAGATTGCGCGAGCTGACGGAGAGCCTTCGGCGGCAGCTCTTCCGTGCCGATTTCCACCAAAAAAGTTTTATCAGTCATGGCCTGTTAGCTCTCTTTTCTATTACACATCGGGAAGCCCAGCGCCTCACGGGAGGCGTAGTAGGCTTCGGCTACCGCTTTGGTCAGCGTGCGAATGCGCAGAATGTAGCGCTGACGCTCGGTAACGGAAATCGCTTTGCGCGCGTCCAACAGGTTGAAGCTGTGGGCGGCTTTCAAAATACGTTCGTACGCAGGCAGCGGCAGCGGGTTTTCCAGCGCCAGTAGTTCCTGAGCCTCTTTTTCATACTGCGCGAAGCAGGTAAAGAGGAAGTCGACGTCGGCATGTTCGAAGTTGTAAGTCGATTGCTCCACTTCATTCTGATGGAACACGTCGCCGTAGGTCGTTTTGCCCAGTTGCCCGTCGCTCCATACCAGATCGTAGACACTGTCCACGCCCTGGATATACATCGCCAGACGCTCCAGCCCATAGGTGATTTCACCCGTGACCGGTTTGCATTCCAGACCGCCCACCTGCTGGAAGTAAGTGAACTGCGTCACTTCCATGCCGTTCAGCCACACTTCCCAGCCCAGTCCCCAGGCGCCCAGCGTCGGGTTTTCCCAGTTATCTTCGACAAAGCGAATATCGTGGATCGTCGGATCCAGACCCAGCGCCTTCAGTGAGCCGAGATACAGCTCCTGAATGTTTTCCGGCGAAGGTTTGATGATCACCTGGAACTGATAGTAGTGCTGGAGACGGTTGGGGTTTTCGCCGTAGCGCCCATCGGTAGGACGACGCGACGGCTGGACATAAGCGGCAGCGATCGGCTCTGGGCCAAGCGCCCGCAGGCAGGTCATGGGGTGAGAGGTTCCCGCGCCAACTTCCATGTCCAACGGTTGAACAATGGTACAGCCCTGGCGCGCCCAATAATCCTGTAACGTCAGGATGAGGCCCTGGAAGGTCTTGGTATCAAACTTTTGCATTTGGATTCGCACGCGATACAAGTGGATTTACAATGAATGCGCCAGTATACCCTCTGAGTGCAAGATATACAGCCGGAATGCGGCAACAAGTTCATATCCGGACGAATTTACCACGCTGGGCGGGACGCGGTTTCCCAGCCCGAACACGACGGCGATCCGGGCTAAAACCCATTGCATTTGATCGAGGCTGCGGGAGGGACTGACAGCATCCTCCGCCGTCCTTTGCCCTCATTAATCAGGGCGAAATGGGCTGGGAAACGAAAGGTTAACCCCAAAACACCGTTTGCAGCATTTTCAGGCTCAGGAGCAACAGCAGCGCCGCGAAAATCTTCCTCAGCGTGGCGACTGGCAGACGATGCGCCAATCGAGCGCCGACCGGGGCGGTGAAAAAACTCACCAGCGAGATCATCAGCACCGCGGGCAGCGACACATAGCCCAGACTATACTGCGGCAATCCGGGGGCATCCCAGCCATTGACCATATAACCCAACGCTCCCGCCAGCGCGATCGGCAATCCGACCGCCGCCGATGTCCCAATCGCCTGCTGAATACGGACGTTGCACCAGGTCAGAAACGGCACCGTCAGCGAACCGCCGCCAATCGCCACCAAGGCTGAAATACCGCCAATGCCGAGTCCGGCCAGCGATGTTCCAGCTGTGCCAGGCAGTTGACGATTCGGTTTTGGCTTGAAGTTCATGACCATCTGAAACGCGATATAGGCCATGAAGCAGGAAAAGAAAATCGCCAGCGCCTGAGTCGGCAACAATGCGGCCAGCCAGGTGGCGCTGAATGTTCCCACCAGAATCCCCGGTGTAATACGCCAAACGACCGGCCACAACACCGCCTGATGCTGATGATGTGTACGCAGACTGGAAACGGCAGTAATCACGATAGATGCCATCGACGTCCCCAACGCCAGATGGACCAAATGCTCAGTTTGTACACCCTGAGCAGCAAATATGGCCGTCAATATCGGCACCATGATACCGCCGCCGCCAATGCCTAATAATCCCGCCATAAATCCAACGACGGCACCAAGCGCAAGATAAGCAATAATCCACTCTACAACCATCCCTTTACCCCTGATAAATAATATTTTCCAATTAATAACCCTAAATTTTCAATGGCATGCGATAGTTCTGGACGGATTGTCGTTCTCATAAAGGACCTCATGCTACCGCTGGCCACACCACCGCTTTCTAACGGCAAACGAGGGCTTTCACGCTTCAGATTTAACCTGGCGCAAACAGCCGTCAAAGCCCGCAACGGTCTTTAGCGCAGTCAGCCCGCCCTGTCGGCATACCTTGCATGTGCATTATTCATTTACGCTTAAATCGCGAATTTCGCCATCAAAAATCCATCCAAATGTCCGTCATTGAAAAACTTTAATGCGATTTCTCTGTACATTTTGCGATCAAGCCCCACAAAAGCATGGTTGCCCATACAGTATTTGGCGTGTGATGATAGGGCGGTTCACAACGCACACCGTGCAAACACAGAAATTCTTCATGAGGGTCAGGGGTGAATGAACCCGTGGCGGAAA
>NZ_CAMKXG010000120.1 GCF_946477055.1 Lonsdalea britannica
GACCAGCCCAGCCAGATGGCTTTCTCGGGCGCGCTTTTCAGCACCTCGGCGGCCATCTCCGCCAACGGCATCGGCCCAAAGCCCTGACTTTGTCCATAGCCTGGCAGGTCGGCGCGGTGCAGGCGAAAATGCGGCGCCAGTCGCGGAATAATGCTGTTCCAGACCTGAGCATTCAGTCCCCATCCGTGCAGCAGCACAATGTCTTGTTCGCCTTCGCCTTCCGTCTGCCAATGCAACGTAGCCATGCGTTATTGTCCTTCTTCTCAACGTAAAAAAATGATGTCGCGTCGCCGTTCATCATGAGGGGAAACAGGATGTTCACCTTTTTGGCGCAGTGCCGGCTTTGCCGGCAGCCGCTGTATGATAGTCATCATGGGATATGCAGTCACTGCCTGCGTCGTCTTCCACCACCGCCCTGCTGCTGTCCGCGCTGCGGTCTGCCCGCGGCCTCGGCATCGCTCCCCTGCGGGCGCTGTCTGCAACATCCGCCGCCCTGGCATGCCCTTCTGTTCGTCTCCGATTATCGGCCGCCATTGGATGCGTTGATCAAACAGCTGAAATTTTATGGTCACGGAGATCTCGCCCCCGCGCTGGCGCGCCTGCTGTGGCTGTGCTGGCGCGAGCGCTATCGGCAGTCGGCGCTGAGCGCGCCGCAACCCCGGTTCCCCCGGCCTGACCTGCTGTTGACCGTACCGCTGCATCGGGGACGGCAGTGGCGCAGAGGCTATAATCAAACGGCGCTCTTGGCCGCGCCGCTGGCACGCTGGCTGCGCTGTCGCTACGAGGCGGACGGCCTGACCCGCACCCGTGCCACCCCGCCGCAGAGGCTATTGACCGCCACAGCCCGCCGCCGCAATTTACGCGGGGCATTTTGCTGTACGCTGCCGTTAGCGGGGAAACGGGTCGTTGTGCTGGATGATGTGGTAACCACAGGCAGTACGATGGCGGAGATCGGTCGGGTACTCATGAGGCAGGGCGCGGCGCACATCCAGGTCTGGTGTCTGTGCCGAACCTTGTAGTCACCGGCGGGATGGGCGTATTATAACCAACTGGCGTAGTCAACTATTGAGTTAATATTATGATCCTTATTACCGACAGTGCTCAGGAGCATTTTGTCAAACTGCTGGCAAAGCAAGAGGAAGGCACCCAGATCCGTGTTTTCGTCATCAATCCCGGCACCCCGAGTGCTGAGTGCGGTGTTTCTTACTGCCCGCCCGATGCCGTTGAGCCGAACGATACCGAGCTGAAGTTTGAGAAGCTGTCGGCCTACGTCGACGAGCTCAGCGCCCCTTACCTGGAAGATGCCGAGATCGATTTCGTCACCGATCAGCTGGGCTCCCAGCTCACGCTGAAAGCGCCTAACGCCAAGATGCGCAAAGTGGACGACGATGCCCCGCTGGTCGAACGCGTGGAATACGTCTTACAGTCGCAGATTAACCCGCAGCTGGCAGGCCACGGCGGACAGGTTTCACTGATGGAAATCACCGACGACGGCTTTGCCATTTTGCAGTTCGGCGGCGGTTGCAACGGCTGTTCTATGGTCGATTACACGCTGAAAGAAGGGATCGAAAAAGAGCTGCTGCAGAAGTTCCCGGAACTGGCTGGCGTGCGCGATCTCACCGAGCATCAGCCCGGCGAACACTCTTACTACTGATTTCACCGCGCTTCAGGCTGCCGACCCCGAACGGGTCGGCAATCGCCTCGCTCACCTCCCGGCTGGCGCGCCGCCGTTCCTGCTCGGCAGCGGTCCATTTCGCCGCAGATCGATATCCCGTACCAGCCGTTCCAGATAGCTATCCCCGAAGATGGAATCCAGCGACCGACTCAGCTTGCGCCGCCAGTTGGGGTACTGCTTTTCGCCGCCCGGTACGCAGACCGGCGTCGCCATATCCAGCCACTCCTCCAGTCGCAGTCCCAGCAGGCCGCTGGCGCTTTCCGCCAGGTAGCGCTGTATGCCGCGATTCAGCTGGGCGCTCATCGTGGTCAACGTCGCATTGCGTCCCACGCGCTGAGGCAGATGACCGTGATGATGCAGCGCGTCCAGCAGCGCCTGTTTCGCCTGTTCACGCGCCTTGAGTCGGCGGCTCAACAGCACGTCGCCGGAACACAGTCCAAGCTCGTGCGCCAACATCAGGTCAATACTTTGCCAGTAGCCCCGCAGCGTCGGTAAATCGTGCGTGGTCACGGTCGCCATCGAGCGCGGCGGATAATCCTGCGGCGCGTAGAATTCTCCCTGCTGGTTGCGTTCGAAGAACAGGACTCGACAGGAGTAGATGCGGCTATCGCGCAGTTTGCTGACCATACCTTCGGGCAAAACGCCCTGTTCATCGCCCATCACCATACAGCGATGACGTTGGCTCTCCAGCGCCAGAATCGCCAGCAGATCGTCCACGGGGTAATAGATAAAGCCGCCGTCTTCCGATGCGCGCTCCTGCGGAATCCACCACTCGCGCATCAGCGACGCCACATGATGGAGGCACACCGCGCTGGTATGCGCCATATTGCTGCGGATCATCTCGATGAAAGGCTGGTAGCCGTAGCGCTGTAGCTGAACCGGATTGACCGGCGCCAGCGGCTCGCTTTGTCCCTGCGGCATCCGCGTTTGCGGCACGGCGCCGATACTGGCGTCGAGGCAAAATAAGGGACGCTCCTGCCAGCTATCGGCGCTGCGGCACGCCACGCCTTCCGCTACTTCGCGATAAAGCCCCAGCGGCATCCCCAGCTGCTTGCTGTGATCGTAACAGGCGGCCAGCTGTTCATGGGCCAGCCACTGCAGCCAGCAATAGAACATGATCTCTTCAGCGTGAGACTCGCGAAAGCTCACCACGCTTTCTCCCTGCGCATCCTGATAGCGTTCCGGCCATTGGCTCCAGTCGCTGAATGTCTCGCCGTGACGTTCGAGCCAGGCGTATAACGCCTCGTAAGTGGCCTGCTGCCGCAACCTGTCGCCGCCGCGAGAGATAAAATGCTGGAAAGCGAGCTGACGCGGATCGAGCACGCTGCGCAGGTTGAAGTGCTGGAATGACAGACGCAAAGCGTCCAGCTTCAACGTGGTGACCGCTCGATAGTCTACCCAGCGGCTGCCGCGGACGGCGGACAAGCGACGCTGAGTCTCGTCGCTTCGCCACCACCGCTGCGCCTCTTCGCTCTGGAGGAAATCATCCACGTGATTGACGTCGATATAGATGGTGTTAATCCCGTAGCGCGACGAGGGGCTATAAGGATTGACGTTATCCGGTTCGGAGGGAGAGAGCGCATGCAGCGGGTTAAGCCCGACGAACGCGCCGCCGCGCCGCGCCACCTCTTCAAGCAGCGTTTTCAAATCGCCGAAATCACCGATGCCCCAGTTATGCTGAGAACGCAGGGTATACAGCTGTACGGAGACGCCCCACCAGCGTTTTCCCTGCGACAGCGCCTCCGGTTCATAGCAACACACCGGCGCGACAATCGCCTGACAGCGCCATCGCCGATCGTCCTGCTCCAGCGTCAGACGATGATACCCCTGAGGCAAAGGCTCGGGCAGCGTCAGGAATGTCCCCCCGGCGATCTCGCCTTCAATCAGTCCGCCTTGCTCGTAGTGGAACGTCCAGCGATAGCGGCCGTTGCCCTGCACCCAGATCGTCACAGGTTCACCCTCGCGCCACACCTTCACTGGCGGAATCGGCTGGTCATTGATCCCCTCTGCGCTCAGCAAACTCAGCAGTTTCGCTTGTGTCGACCTGTCGATTTTTTGGTGGCGACCGGTGTCGTCAACGTAGGTCTCGGCGATGGAGATTCGCCGGGGTATCGTTTTATTAGCCTCTAACGCCATGTTTATTGCTTCCTTAACAACGCATCTGCCCCATACGTTTTGATCATCATGAGTCCGATCGGCATGAACATCCCCATAAAAGAGAGCGCGATTCACCTGGCGGCAGAACAGTCGCGCATCCGGTTACGGTACAGCGAGTCCACTCGGCTGTGTATGACTGTAAAAAAGAGCGGGACTGTCGATAGCTCTCCGGGAGAATGCCCGGTCAGCCAGCGATTTCCGGGGTCAAGCCATTCGCTCCGCCCTCATCAGACGCGTAGCGATCATACTCCTTCAGTCTGCGGCTGAGAGCGATTCAGTGGGCGATACCGTCGTTTCACAGTGCCTTCGGATCGCCGCAGAATGCGCGATAACGCGAAGGCCACGACGGAGTCTGTCGAGCCAATATCCGGATGGTCGCCGGTGAGAGTGACTGATGTAGACGTTGCCTGCATCACGTTACCGGCGGTAGATGGCAGCCTAATCGAACGCCTGCATCCAAGCAGGGTATAGCGGAACTATATCTAGCCGATAATCATCGTGCAATTACCGCTGATAGATGTAGCAAGATCAACGCGTTATATCACCGCCGCCGGTAAGCGTTAATGTTCCAATCTCCGCGCATAGCGGCATGAAAACAGAGGAGAAACCCACGCTTTCGCGTCAGCACAACGACAGCTGCACTTTGGACTGTTCGATAATTTTCAGCACGCCCGCGGGTGGCAGCCGATCGGTAAACAAATAATCGATCAAATCCATATTGCCGAGATTCACCATCGCGTTACGGCCGAATTTGGAGTGGTCGGTGACCAGCATGACGCAGCGGGAATTGTCGATAATCGCACGTTTGGTGCGCACCTCGTGGTAGTCGAACTCCAGCAGGGAGCCATCCATATCGATGCCGCTAATCCCCAGAATGCCGTAGTCGAGGCGGAATTGGGAAATGAAGTCCAGCGTCGCTTCGCCGATGATGCCGCCGTCGCGGCTACGCACTTCGCCACCGGCCAGGATCAGGCGGAAATCTTCTTTGCCTTTTAATAGGGTCGCCACGTTAAGATTATTGGTGACCACGCGCAGTCCCTTGTGATTCATCAACGCATGCGCGACCGCTTCCGGCGTGGTGCCGATATCAATAAACAGCGTAGCGCCGTCCGGGATTTGGCTCGCCACCTGACGAGCGATACGGGCTTTTTCATCCGACCACATCATTTTGCGGTCGTGATACTCGGCGTTGACGGAACTGGAAGGCAGCGCGGCGCCGCCGTGGTGACGATGAATTTGATTCCGTTCGGCCAGATCGTTGAGATCGCGACGTATGGTCTGCGGGCTGACGGCAAAATGTGCCACCAGCGCTTCGGTACTGACGTAGCCCTGCTGGCGCACCAGCTCGATAATGGCCTCATGTCGCTGCGTTTGCTTCATGATTTATCCTCTCCCTGTCGGCGCGCGACGCCCGGTATCCCACCATGCCATCAGCAGCCCCACCACCAACCCCGCAACGTGCGCGCCATTGGCGATGGACATGCCGAATACATCGAAATAGCCCGCGACCAGCCACAGGACAGAGAACACCATCAGGCCCCGCGGTAGATGCAGCGGTCCGTCAGGTTGACGCTCTCCCCGCAGCCAGACATAGCCCATCAGGGCATAGACCACGCCGGAAAGACCGCCGAAATAGACACCGCTGAACCACGACTGCACCCAGCCGCTCAGCGCCGCAGACAGCAGCAGGATCACGAACAGCTTGCGAGTCCCCAGCGTTTTTTCTACCGGCCCGCCGAGATACCACCACCACATCAGGTTAAACAAAATATGCAGCAGCGAAAAATGCAGCAGAATATGGCTGAACCAGCGCCACAGCTGCATCTCCTGCCCGCTATCCGGATAGGACAGCAGCACCATCATGTGTTCGACGCCGTAGAACTGCATCAGCAGATAGACCGCGACGGTGACCACCAGAACCGCCAGCGTCAGTGGCCCCGCGCGCTGACGGAGTTCGTTGGCAAAGGAGAAAGAGGGGTAGCGCAGTCCCGTGCGGGTCGAGCCGCTTTGCCAGCTGGCCGCCTGATAACGCGCGTGCCAGGGTTCATCCATGAAACGTTCCAGCTCTTTGTCCACCCGCGCCAGCTCGCTATCATCCTGCAGCCATAGCTCATACTCGCCGTCGTTGACGCGTATCGCCAGCCGAATGTGCTGTGTGCGCATGTAATCCACGAACGCCTGAGCCTGGCGCGGGTTGGGTAAGGCGATAATCCGGATCATGGTGGTTACGCTTCTCGCTATATCGTTCAATGAGCTTGATTCTAAAACATTTAGCACGGGAAAATCAGCGCCATCCCCAACGAATCCCTATCAGCCTGCTGACGTTTCCTCCGGAAAGCGTCGTTGCCAGGCCTCAAAACCACCGTCTACGCTGTACACCGAAGAAAATCCGAGGCTAAGCAGGTACTGAGCGGCGTTGCGACTGCTGATGCCGTGATAGCACAACACCATCACCGGCTGTTCGAAATCCGCGCTCTCAACAAAGGCATTCAGCGTGTCATTGGTCAGATGGACCGCGCCCGGCACGTGCGCGGCCGCGAAACTTTGCGGGTCGCGAATATCGACCATAACGGCCCCTGACTGCCTGCGCTGATAAGCCTGCTCTACATCAATCGCCTCAAACTGCTCCATCATTCTCCGCCCCCTTTGTTATCAAATTGTGTCTATTGTATCTCACTCCCTTCGCATGGCCCCACAAAAGCCGGCAGCAAGCCTGTATTTCTCTCACTATGGACCCATTATTGTTAACTGAGTCACGTATAAATGTTTTTATTTGGTTAAACCTTGGCATGGATGTTTGTTTGCGATTATCATCGTGAGCGAAAACGAACATTTTATGCGGGATACGGCGGAGGGGAATGTGGAAACCAAAGACCTGATCGTGATCGGCGGGGGAATTAACGGCGCGGGTATTGCTGCAGATGCGGCAGGCCGGGGCCTGTCAGTACTGCTGTTAGAAGCGCAGGATCTGGCTTGCGCCACCTCTTCCGCCAGCTCCAAGCTGATTCATGGCGGCCTGCGCTATCTGGAACATTACGAATTCCGACTGGTTGGCGAGGCGCTATCCGAACGCGAAGTCCTGCTGAAAATGGCGCCGCATATTATATCGCCCATGCGCTTTCGTCTGCCCCATGAACCCCACTTGCGTCCGGCGTGGATGATCCGCGCGGGGCTGTTTATGTATGACCATCTCGGTAAACGCGTCAGCCTCCCGGCCAGCCGCGGCCTGCGCTTTGGCCCCGAGTCGGCCCTGAAACCGGAGATGACGCGCGGTTTCGAATATTCCGACTGCTGGGTCGACGATGCCCGGCTGGTGGTGCTGAACGCGCAGGAAGTGGAGCGCCACGGCGGCATCGTACGCACCCGCACCAAAGTCACGCGCGCGCATCGGGTCGACGGCTTGTGGCATGTCGAAGCGGAAGATGCGCTGACCGGCGAAACGCACAGCTGGCAGGCGAAAGGGCTGGTGAACGCGGCGGGACCGTGGGTCCGAAGCTTCTTCGACGAAGGGCTGTCTCTGCCCTCGCCCTACGGTATCCGGCTGATTAAAGGCAGCCATATCGTGGTGCCGAAAGTCCATGACGAGCCGCAGGCCTACATTCTGCAAAATCAGGATCACCGTATCGTTTTCGTCATTCCCTGGATGGATGAATTCTCCATCATCGGCACCACCGATATGGAGTACCACGGCGATCCGCGTCATGTGAGTATTAATGACGACGAAGTCGACTATCTGCTGGACATCTATAACCGCTACTTCAAGAAACCGCTGACCCGCGAGGACATCGTCTGGAGCTACTCCGGCGTGCGACCGCTATGCGACGACGAGTCCGATTCGCCGCAGGCCATCACGCGCGATTACACGCTGGCGATCGACGACGACCACGGGCGAGCTCCGCTGCTCTCCGTCTTCGGCGGCAAGCTCACCACATACCGAAAACTGGCGGAACACGCGCTGGACAAGCTGGCAAAATACTATCCGCAGGCCGGTAAAGCCTGGACGCAGCAGGCGACGTTGCCGGGCGGCGACATTCAGGGCTCTCGCGATGAGTACGCTTCCCGCCTGCGTCAGCGTTATAACCTGCCGGAATCCCTCGCCAGACGTTACAGCCGTACTTATGGCAGCCAGAGCGAACAGCTTTTGGGCGATGCGCGCAGTGTCGGCGAACTGGGTGAACACTTCGGGCATATGCTTTACGAAGCCGAATTACGCTATCTGGTTGAACATGAGTGGGTCGTCTCGGCAGAAGATGCGCTGTGGCGCAGAACCAAGCTCGGCATGTGGCTGGATGACAATCAGCAGCAGCGCGTCAGCGCCTGGCTGGATCACGACCGACGCCAGCGCTCGCAGCAGCATGCGGAGGACGCGATCCCGTCACGGCATGCCATGACCGCCGGACCTCAAAGTCATTAGCGTATCGGCATAGCTCGCTACAGAACCCCGTGAAAACGCAAGTGCGGTACAGGAAACGGTGGTGAAGCAGGAAAAAGCAGGAAGGAAAAACGCCCCAGCCACGCAGCCTGCGCGGTGGGGCGATTCTATTTAGAGCAGGATACGCAACATACGACGCAGCGGTTCCGCCGCGCCCCACAGCAGCTGATCGCCGACGGTGAAGGCTGACAGGTATTCCGGTCCCATATTCAGCTTACGCAGACGACCTACCGGCGTGGACAGCGTACCGGTCACGGCGGCAGGCGTCAGTTCACGCATGCTCAGCTCGCGGTCGTTCGGCACCACTTTCACCCAATCGTTGTGGCTAGCCAGCAGCTGTTCGATTTCCGGCACCGCCACGTCTTTTTTCAGCTTGATGGTGAATGACTGGCTGTGACAGCGCAGCGCGCCGACGCGAACGCACAGACCGTCAACGGGAATCGCATCGCGGGTCGCCAGAATCTTGTTGGTTTCCGCCTGACCTTTCCATTCTTCACGGCTCTGGCCGTTATCCAGCTGTTTGTCGATCCACGGGATCAGGCTGCCCGCCAACGGGACGCCGAAATTGTCGGTCGGCAGCGTGCCGCTACGCGTTAGCGCGGTCACTTTGCGTTCAATATCCAGAATGGCGGAGGCCGGGCTCTGCAGCTCTTTCGCCACTTCGGCATTCAGCATGCCCATCTGCACCAGCAGTTCGCGCATGTGGCGAGCACCGCCGCCGGACGCCGCCTGATAGGTCGATACGGACACCCAATCCACCAGATCATTTGCAAACAAGCCGCCCAGAGACATCAGCATCAGGCTGACCGTGCAGTTACCGCCGACAAACGTTTTGATGCCGTCATTCAGGCCCTGCTGAATCACCGCATGGTTGACCGGGTCCAGAATAATAATGGCGTCATCGCTCATGCGCAGCGTAGACGCGGCATCAATCCAGTATCCCTGCCAGCCACTTTCACGCAGCTTCGCATAGACTTCGTTGGTATAATCGCCGCCCTGACAGGTGATGATAATATCCAGCGCCCGCAGCGCCTCCAGGTCGTAGGCATCCTGCAATACGCCCTGCTGCCCGCCGAACGTTGGAGCCGGCTGACCGTGCTGGGAAGTGGAAAAGAAAATCGGGCGGATAGCATCGAAATCGCGTTCTTCTACCATGCGTTGCATGAGTACCGAACCGACCATTCCGCGCCAGCCAATAAAACCAACATTTTTCATGTTTGCTGTCCTGCTTGGGGGTGACAAAAGAAGTCTGGCTGCCGTTTCTGGCAGTAACATTGTTTAAAGTGATGGCCTTCAACCTTACAAAATGTACGTAAAGTCGCAAGTTAATTTATTCAATCTCGTGGGCTTTTTAAGCAGCACAGCTAATAACCGCGCGTCAATTCGCGCCTCATGACGACAGGAGTCAACCGCCACATGACCGAAATGATCTCAGCCACCGTTCTACTGCTGCTCATCATGGATCCGCTGGGAAACATGCCGATTTTTATGTCGGTACTGAAACCCCTGCCCGCCAAGCGTCGTCGCGTCGTGTTGATCCGGGAAATGGTGATTGCGCTGGGCGTGATGCTGATTTTTCTGTTCGCGGGAGAGAAAATTCTGGCGGTGCTGAACCTGCGTACTGAGACCGTGTCGATCTCCGGCGGGATTATCCTGTTCCTGATTGCCATTCGCATGATATTCCCTTCGCCGAAAAATGAGTCCAACGGCCTGCCGGAAAGCGATGAACCCTTTTTGGTGCCGCTGGCAATCCCTCTGGTCGCCGGTCCGTCGATATTGGCGGCGCTGATGCTGCTTTCTCACCAGTATCCGCAGAAGCTAGCTCATCTGACCCTGGCTCTGTTTATCGCCTGGGGCATCTCTTTCATGATTCTGCTGATGTCTAACCTGTTCCTGCGCCTGCTGGGAGACCGAGGGGTCAGCGCGTTGGAAAAACTGATGGGGCTGGTGCTGGT
>NZ_CAMKXG010000121.1 GCF_946477055.1 Lonsdalea britannica
CCGCCTGCGCCAGCCAGGTCGCCAGTTTCATGCTCCAGCCGGGCAGCGTCAGGTTCGACAGATTGACCGCCGTCCCCAACAGCAGGCCAATAATCATCGGGTTGGCGAGGCTGGCGACCAGAATACCGGGCTTGAACGGTTCGCTGCCGGCGAAACTGTCATAGAAACTCTGAGCGCTGAACAGCAGCAGGCTGTGTACGGCGAGGACGGTAAACAGCAATATCAGCCCTTCGCTGCCGTAAAGACCCGCCACCATCGCCAGGCCGATCAAGGCATTGTTGCCAAAGGAGGCGGTCAGTCCGAAAGGCGTCGGGCGACCCAGACTGCGGTGGGCGAAGAGATTGACCGCGGCGAAGATCAGCAGCGCGGGAACGAAGTAGGCGGCCAGCAGCGTGGTGTTCAGACCGTCGTGCAGCGGCGCATGGATCATGCCGGTAAACAGGACCATCGGCATGAACAGCTTGAAAGCCAGCACGCCCAGCGCTTTATTGGCGTGGGGATCGAGCGCGCCTCGGCGGGCCAGCGCGTAGCCGAGCAGGATCAAGAGAAAGATCGGCAGGATCGTTTGTGGGATGGCCACGGCGGGCGCCTCCTTTTCAACATGGCGGAAGGTTATTAATAGCGACTCCGGCGTCGCTTGTCAGCGCGATTTTTGGCCCGTTTGGCCCCTTGGCATACAAATTGCTAACTTTCTATAACCTATTGTTAAGCGTTCGATGGGACGACGACGCCGAAATGCCCACGAGGTTCGCCTATGCAGTCGCTCAACCTACGTCAGATCGAAGTCTTTCGGGCGGTGATGATCACCGGTTCGATCAACGGCGCCGCTCAACTCTTGTACGTGTCCCAACCCGCCGTCAGCCGCATGTTGTCTCATACTGAGGCACGGATCGGCTTCCAGCTTTTTGAACGGGTCAAAGGGCGGCTGTACCCCTCTCCCGAGGCGCGCAGCCTGTTCAGCGACGTCGAGTCCGTCTACCGCGATATACAGCGGGTCAACACCACGCTGCACAATCTGGTTCAGCAACGTCACGGCGTATTGCGCATCGCCAGCAGCCCCAGTCTGGGGCATCAGCTGGTGCCTGACGCCATCGCTGCCTTCCGACGGTGCAACGAAGATATTCTCGTCAGCCTGGAATGTCTGCGCCATGTCCTGCTGCGCGACAGGCTGCTCGACCAGCAGGCGGATCTCGGCATTTCTCTGTTTCCTATCGATCACCCCAATCTGCGCGCGGTGCCGCTAAGCTATATCCGGGTGATGGTGGTGTGCCCGGCGGATCATCCACTGACGCGTGTGTCGGCCAATGAGCTGCCCGACGCGCTGGCGGAGACGCCCTTCATCGGTTACGCCGCCGATACCCCCTTCCACAGCTTTATGAAGCAGGCGTTCGAACGCGTGGGTTTGCCCTACCGGCCGAGCATCGACGTCGACTCTCCGCATCACGCCTGCGCGCTGGTAAAAAACGGCACCGGTTTCTCCGTCGTCGACGAGATCTCTTTCCGTGCATCCGGCTCTGAGCGGATGGCGGTGCTGCCGATCCTCAACGAAGAACGCCTGACGATCAGTCTGGTTCACCTGCGGCGTGAGCCGTTGGCACAGTTTGCGCAGGTCTTTGTCGACAACCTGCGCGGTACGCTGGAAGAGGGCGGTTTTCACCTGTTCAACCTGGATTAACATCAGGTTAATCCCTACCGACAAATAGGCATACGACAGGGGCTGCCGTAGCTCCCACAATGGTCCTACACACTGTAAATGGTTTACCGACATCGGGTCGGTCTTGTGGAGGAATACGGCATGCGAGACATCGTTATCGGCGGCGCCCAGCTCGGGGCGATCCAAAAAAGCGACTCAAGAGAAAGCGTGGTCCAGCGCATGCTGGCGCTACTGGAGCAGGCCCGGCAGCAAGGCTGTGAGCTGGTGGTTTTCCCCGAGCTGGCGCTGACCACCTTTTTCCCCCGTTGGTTCATGGAAGATCAGCAGGAGGTCGATAGCTGGTTCGAGCGTGAAATGCCGAACGACGCGACCCGCCCGCTGTTCGATTTTTCCCGCGAACACGGCATTGCTATCACCTTCGGTTATGCGGAGCTGACGCCGGACGGCCATCATTACAACACGTCGATCCTGACCGATCGCCAGGGCAACATCGTCGGCAAATATCGCAAAGTCCATCTGCCGGGGCACGTCGAGTTCGACACCCAGCGCGACTTCCAGCATCTGGAAAAGCGCTATTTCGAACCGGGTGATTTCGGCTTCCCCACTTGGGAAACGCAGAACACGGTGATGGGCATGTGCATCTGCAACGATCGTCGCTGGCCTGAAACCTATCGTGTGATGGGATTGCAGGGCGTTGAGCTGGTGACGTTGGGCTACAACACGCCGTCGGTGAACTCGCAGAATCGCGGCGAGGGTGAAGAACACCGCCTGTTCCATTCCGAGCTGTGCATGCAGGCCGGCGCTTACCAGAACGCCACTTGGGTCGTCGGCGTCGCCAAGGCCGGGGTGGAAGATGGTTTTCCGTTGATGGGCGGCAGCGTGATCATCGATCCGAACGGTTTTGTCGTGGCGCGCGCCAAGGGGCAGGACGATGAGCTGATCGTGCATCGCTGCGATATGGATCTGTGCCAGTTCGGCAAGACCACGATCTTCGACTTTGCCCGTCACCGGCGTATTGAACACTACGGCATCATCACCCGCCAGACCGGCGTTGAGCGTTCCTGACCTGGAGAGTAAGCCATGCGCACCGTATACCTGAACGGGGAGTTTGTGCCGGAGAACGAAGCGAAGATCTCGATCTTTGACCGTGGCTTCACGTTCGCCGACGCGATCTACGAGGTCACCGCCGTGCTGCAAGGCCGGTTAGTGGATATTGAATTGCATCTGGCCCGCCTGCGCCGTTCGCTGAGCGAGCTGTCACTGACGCTCCCGCTGGATGACGCCGCGCTGTTGGCGATCCACCGCACGCTGATCGCCCGCAACGATCTGCAGGAGGGCCTAATCTATATGCAGGTCAGCCGCGGCGTGGAAGATCGCAACTTCCAGTTCCCGCCTGCGGGAACGCCGCCGACGGTGGTGCTGTATACGCAGTCGAAAGTCGTGATCGATAGCCCGATGGCGGAGCGCGGCATGAACATCATCAGCCTGCCGGATCTGCGCTGGGGACGTTGCGACATCAAGACCACGCAGCTGCTGTATCCGTGTCTGGCGAAAGAGCAGGCGCGTGCGCAGGGCGCGGATGACGCCTGGCTGGTGAAAGACGGCTGGATAACTGAAGGCACGTCCAACAATGCGTTCATCGTGACCCGCGATGGCGCGGTGGTCACGCGAGCGCTGTCGCATGCGTTGCTGCCCGGCATTACGCGCGGTTCCCTGCTCGCACTATTGAAGGCGCAGGGGCTGCGTTTCGAAGAACGCGCCTTTGCGCTGGATGAAGTCAAACAGGCCGCCGAAGCGTTCATTACCTCCTCCACCTCGTTTGTGTACCCGGTGGTGACGCTGGACGGCCAGCCCATCGGCGACGGTAAACCCGGGCCTCTGGCCCAGCGGTTACGCCGTCTCTATATCGACCATGCGCTGAGCGCATTGACATAACCGGGCGGCAGGCCACGGCTTCCGGCAAACCGCTCTCTTTTAACGTGACCACACAGCAAGTCCCGACACCATTCGTTGCCCTTTTAAGGAGTGTTGAGAATGAAAAAGTATCCATCCCGTTCCTTGATTGCCTCTCTGCTGTTGCCGATCGGCCTGAGCGCCGCGCTGTTTTCCACGTCCTCGCTGGCTGCGGAGAAAACGCTGCACGCGGTGATGTCCTCCTCCCTGCGCGTACTGGATCCTATTGCGACTACCGCCCAGATCACCCGTAACCACGGCTACATGATTTACGACACGCTGATCGGTATGGATGAGCATCAGGTTCCTAAACCGCAGATGGCCGACTGGACCGTGTCTCCCGACGGCCTGACCTATACCTTCACGTTACGCGACGGTCTGTTGTGGCATGACGGCAAACCGGTGACCGCCGCGGACTGCGTCGCTTCCCTCAAGCGCTGGGCGCGTTACGACGTGGGCGGTCAGCTGATGATGAAGTACACCTCCGGCATCACCGCCACCAATGACAAAACGATCGTCCTGACGCTGTCCAAACCGTTTGGCTATGTGCTGCAACTGTTAGCCAAACCTTCCTCCGTCGCGGCCTTCATGATGCCGGAGCGTGTCGCCAATACGCCTGACGGCAAGATGATCACCGATTACACCGGATCCGGCCCGTATAAGTTCGTCGCCAGCGAATTCGATCCCGGCAACCGCGTGGTCTACGAGAAGTTCCAGCAATACGTACCGCGCAAAGAGCCAGCCAGCGGCACCGCAGGCGGCAAAGTGGTCAAGGTCGATCGGGTGGAGTGGATCAACATGCCGGATCGTATGACGGCGATCAACGCGCTCTCATCCGGCGATATCGACTTTATCGAACAGCTGCCGATCGATCTGTTGCCGATGGTGCAGGCCAATCCGGAACTGAAGTCCGGGGTGCTGAGCAAGCTCGGATCGCTGACCGGCGGACGCATGAACTTCCTCTATCCTCCGTTTGATAACCCGGATATTCGCCGCGCCGCGATGCTGGCGATGAGCCAGAAAGACGTGCTCGATGCGCTGGTGGGCAATCCGGAATACTTCAAGCTGTGCGCCTCTGTATTTGGCTGCGGCACCGCGCTGGAGACACAGGCTGGCGGTGAGTCGTTGCTTAAAGGCGGAGACATCGAAGCGGCCAAGGCGCTGCTGAAGAAAGCGGGTTATGACGGCACGCCGGTGGTGATCATGCAGCCGACCGATGTCCCCAGCCAGGCGCCGCAGCCAGTGGTGGTGGCGCAGGCACTGCGCAAGGCAGGCTTCAACGTCTCTTTGCAGCCGATGGACTGGCAGACGCTGGTTTCGCGCCGGGCGAATCAGAACGCCCCGGCTCAGGGCGGATGGAACCTGTTCTTTACCTACTGGAACGCGGAAACCATCTGGAACCCGGTGGTGAACCCGATGCTGGATGGCGGCGGACGGCAGGGCGCCTGGTTCGGCTGGCCGACCGATCCGAAAATGAACGAGCTGCGCGTGGCGTTCGCTACTGCTACCGAGCCCGCCAAACAGAAAGCGATTGCGGTAGACATCCAGAAACACGCGATGGATCAGGTCAGCTATATCCCGCTCGGCCAGTTCTACGACGTGGCGGTCTGGAGCAGCCGCATCAGCCACTTGATGACAGGGCCGTCCACGGTGTTCTGGAACGTCGAAAAAAGCGACTGATTACTGTGTGATTAATGCCTTCGGAGGTCCCTATGCTTGGTTACTTCATTCGCCGCGTTCTGGCGGCGATCCCGGTGATGCTGGTGGTCGCGTTGTTTGTTTTCCTGCTGTTGCGGCTGTCACCGGGCGATCCGGCGGCGATCATCGCCGGCGACATGGCGACCCCGCAGCAACTGGAGGCGATCCGCGAAAGTCTGGGTCTGAATCAGCCGCTGTATCAGCAGTTTTTCGTGTGGATTTCACAGCTGCTGCGCGGCGATTTCAGCACGTCGTTGATGGCTCACACGCCGGTGCTGACCATGATCGGCCAGCGGCTGGAGCCGACGCTGAGCCTGGCGCTGGTGGCGATCGCCTTTACCATTTTGATCTCCGTGCCGCTGGGCGTACTGGCGGCATGGAAGCACGGCAGCTGGATCGACAATCTGGTGATGTCGACTTCGGTGCTGGGCTTTTCGGTGCCGGTGTTCGTCATCGGCTATGTCTTGATCACGGTGTTTTCGCTCGAGCTGAGGTGGCTCCCGGTGCAGGGATTTAGCAGCATTACTCGCGGCGTGGGGCCTTTCGCCCAGCGCATCGTGCTGCCGGCGCTGACGCTGTCGTCGGTGTACATCGCGCTGGTGGCGCGCATGACCCGGGCCAGCGTGCTGGAAGTTCTGGGCGAAGACTATATCCGTACCGCTCGCGCCAAGGGGCTGGCGGAGATCCACGTGCTGTTCCGGCACGCGCTGCGCAACGCGATGATCCCGATCCTCACCGTGATCGGCACCGGCTTCGCGCTGATGATCTCCGGCGTCGTGGTGACCGAAAGCGTGTTCAATATCCCGGGGCTGGGACGGTTGATCGTCGATGCCGTACTGGCGCGTGACTATCCGGTGATTCAGGGCATGATCCTGCTGACCAGCGGGGTGTATGTCATCATCAACTTGTTGATCGATCTGTCTTATGCGATCAGCGATCCACGCATTCGTTACTGAGGGCCTGGCTATGAGCAAACCTGATTCTCTGACCCTGCCCGCGCCCCGGCATCGATTGATCACACTGCCGCGCATGCCGCTGACGTCGGCGATCGCGCTGGTGATCCTGACGCTCATCGTCGCGATGGCGATCTTCGCGCCCTGGATCGCCCCTCACGATCCGGTCGCGCTGTCGCCAGCCATGCGCCTGAAACCGCCCAGCGCGGAATTCTGGCTGGGGACGGACGCCTACGGACGCGATCTATTTTCGCGCATTGTCTATGGCGCGCGGATTTCCCTGATCGTCGGCGTGGGCGTCACGGTGATGAGCGTGGTGATCGGCCTGCCGCTGGGCCTGCTGGCTGGTTATTTCCGCGGTATTGATGCGCTGATGATGCGTGTGATGGATGGCCTGATGGCGATCCCCGGTATTCTGCTGGCGATTGCCATCGTCTCTCTCAGCAGCGCCGGTATCTGGACCGTGATGGTCGCGATCATGGTGCCCGAGATCCCGCAGGTAGTGCGCCTGGTGCGCTCCCGGGTACTGTCGACTCGCGAAGAGCCGTATGTCGAGGCGGCAGTGCTGATGGGCACCTCCACATTTAAGGTGCTCACCCGGCATCTGATGCCGAACACGCTGGCGCCGCTTATCGTACAAAGCACCTATATCTGCGCTTCCGCCATCCTCACCGAGGCGATCCTGTCGTTCCTCGGCGCGGGCATCGGCACGGAGATCCCGACCTGGGGCAACATCATTTCCGAAGGGCGCGTGTACTTCCAGCTTAAACCTTCGCTGGTGCTGTGGGCCGGGTTGGCTCTGTCGCTGTGTATTCTGTCGATCAACCTGCTGGGCGATGCGGTGAGCGATGCGCTCGACCCGCGCCTGAAGAAAAGGGGAGCCGCATGAGCGAAGACCGGAAAGATATTCTGCGCGTAGAAAACCTCTGCGTGAATACGGCGCAGGGCGCGCCCATCCTGCAAGGCATCTCATTCGAGATTCAGGCGGGAGAGACGGTCTGCCTGGTGGGAGAGAGCGGATCGGGCAAGTCGGTGACGTCGCTGGCGACCCTCGGGCTATTGCCCAAAGGCGCGTTGAGCGCGACCGGCGGACGGATCCTGCTGGATGGCGAAGATGTGTTGCAGGTCAGCAACGGTCGCCTCAAAGCGCTGCGCGGCAGCCGCATGGCGATGATTTTTCAGGAGCCGATGACCGCGCTCAACCCGGTGCTGACGGTCGGGCGGCAAATTGACGAAGTGTTGCAGACCCACACGGATCTGAATGCTCAGGCGCGTAAGGCGCGGGTCATGGATGCGCTGTCTCAGGTGCATCTGCCGGACATTGAACGAGTGTACGCAGCCTATCCGCATCAGCTGAGCGGCGGCCAGCGTCAGCGCATCATGATTGCCATGGCGCTGGTGCTGGAACCGCGTCTGCTCATTGCTGACGAGCCGACCACCGCGCTGGACGTCACGACCCAGCAGCAAATTCTCAAACTGATCCGCGAGCTACAGCAGAAGCACGGCACGGCGGTGCTGTTTATCACTCACGATATGGGCGTGGTGGTGGATATCGCCGACCGTGTCTGCGTGATGCGTCAGGGGCATATCGTTGAGTCCGGCAGCGTACAGCAGGTGCTTTCGGCGCCGCAAGAAGCGTATACCCAGGCTTTGCTGTCGGCGGTGCCGAGCCTGGTTCCCCGAGCGGCGCGGCGCGAGGCCGCCAGCGCGCAGGTGGTGCTGGACGTCGTCGAGCTGGGTAAAACCTATCCGGCGGCGGGCAGCGCGTGGTCGCTCTTTCGGAAACGGCGGCAAGGTACGCGGGCCGTACACGACGTGTCATTTATGCTCAAGCGCGGTCGTACGCTGGGGATTGTTGGGGAAAGCGGTTCCGGCAAGTCGACGCTGGCGCGCTGCGTCATGCGCTTGCTGACGCCGACCTGCGGCGCGGTGCGAGTGACCGGCAAAGATATCTCCGAGCTGACGCCGGTGGGGCTCAAACCGCATCGCAAGCGGATCCAAATGGTGTTTCAGGACCCGAATCGGTCGCTGAATCCCCGCATGAGCATTGGCCGGAGTCTGGTGGAAGGGCCGGTGAATTTCGGCGTACCGTTCGCACAGGCCTGGGCGCGGGGGCAGGAACTGCTGGAGCTGGTCGGGCTGCCCGCGGACGCCATCGACCGCTTTCCGCATCAGTTTTCCGGCGGTCAACGGCAGCGTATCGCGATTGCCCGCGCGCTGGCGATGGAGCCGGATGTCATCGTCGCCGATGAGGCAGTCTCTGCGCTCGACGTTTCGGTACAGGCGCAGGTGCTGCAACTACTGGCGGACATTCAGGAACGCATGCAGGTCGCCATCTTGTTCATCACCCACGATTTACGCGTAGCCGCTCAGGTCTGCGACGATGTGCTGGTCATGCAGTACGGTCAGGTTATCGAATATGGGCCGGCGGCCGATGTGCTGGCCCATCCCCAGCAGCCTTATACCCAGCAACTGATGGAGGCGGTCCCCGGCAAGGGATGGGACTTTGCCGCCGGACGGAGGATGTGACGATGGCCTACGATCTGCTGTTCCTGAACGTCACCGTGGTCGATGGAACGGGCAATGATCCCTATGTCGCTGACGTCGCGATCCGCGGCGATCGGATCGCAGCGATTGGGTCGCTGGCTGGACGCGACGCCGTGCGGACGATCGAAGGCGGCGGCCGCTGCCTGATGCCGGGATTTATCGATGTCCATACGCATGACGATACGCACGTCATCCGCACGCCGGACATGCTGGCGAAGATCTCGCAGGGCGTTACCACCGTCATCGTCGGCAACTGCGGGATCAGCGCATCGCCGGTGATACTGCCGGGCGCGCCGCCGGACCCGATGAATTTGTTGGGGGGCGAAGACGCGTTCATTTATCCGACCTTCGATGACTATGCCGACGCCGTCGAATGCGCCTGTCCCAGCGTCAACGTGGCGGCGTTGATCGGCCATACGGCGCTGCGGGCCAACGTGATGGATCGTTTCGATCGCCCGGCCACGCCACCCGAGCTGGATCGGATGTGCGAGACGCTGGAAAAGGCGCTCGACGCAGGTGCCATCGGCCTCAGCTCTGGGCTGGCTTACACCAATGCGAAGCAGGCGCCGATGGCGGAGATGCAGCGTCTGGTGGATATCGTCGGCGCGCACGGCGCGCTCTACACCACGCATATGCGCAACGAACATGACGGCCTGCTGGATTCGTTGCAGGAGTCGTTCAGCACCGCCCGACGGGCGGGCGCCGATCTGGTGATTTCCCACCTCAAGTGCGCGGGTGCGGGCAACTGGGGACGTGCGCCATTGGCGCTGGCCGCGCTGGAAAAGGCCGCTGACGAGCAATCCTGTAACTGCGACTGTTATCCCTATTCGGCCAGCTCAACCACGCTGGATGCCTGGCGCGTCGACGGCAAGATGGAGATCTTCATCACCTGGTCTGATCCCCATCCGGAGGTGGCCCGGCAGACGCTCAAAGCGATCGCCGAACAGTGGGGCGTCGATCAGTGGGAGGCCACCGAGCGTTTGCGTCCGGCGGGGGCGATCTATCACATGATGAGCGAGGACGATGTGCGCCAGATCCTGGCGCATCCGCTGTCGATGGTGGGCTCGGATGGGCTGCCCAACGATCCCAATCCTCATCCGCGGCTGTGGGGAACCTTTCCACGCGTACTGGCGCATTATTGCCGGGATTTAAAGCTGTTCGAACTTCCCGAGGCCGTACGCAAAATGACGGGGCTGTCTGCCGCGCGTTTTAGGCTGCAAGATCGCGGCGTGGTGAGGGAAGGGGCGTTCGCCGATGTCGTGCTGGTCGATATGGCGACGATCCAGGACGTCGCAACCTACAACGATCCCTGTCGGATCGCGCCGGGCATCGATCTGGTGGTGGTCAATGGCGTGGTGAGTTATGAGCAGGGCCGCGTACA
>NZ_CAMKXG010000122.1 GCF_946477055.1 Lonsdalea britannica
AAATTCAAATACACTTGTATTTAAATCACACACTGGAGCTAACACGATGGCTTGGATTTACGTATTGATAGGGGGCGTATTGGAGGTGGGGTTTACCACCTGCCTGCGCTATACCGACGGCTTTAAAAACATCCCCTGGACGCTGGCTTTTCTGGTCTGCATCATCGGTAGCATGTGCTTTCTGGAGCTGGGAACGCGGAGCATCCCCATCGGTACCGCCTATGCGGTCTGGACGGGGATCGGCGCATTGGGAACGGTGCTGGTCGGCATGATCTGGTATCACGAACCAGCAACACTGGTCCGTGGGTTACTGATTTGTCTCTTGGTGGGTTCTGTCGCGGGTCTCAAACTGACTTCCGGTCATTAATGACTAACGACTTTAACTCCCTGTATAAAAAGAGGTTTCAAGTGGGAAGAAAACCAACTATTGACCGAGAAGCCGTGCTGGATGCCGCAGAAGGCGTAGTGTCAAAACTGGGCGCAGCAGGGCTGACAATAGATGCCGTGGCGAAGGCGGCAGGTATTACCAAGGGCGGCGTTCAGTCTTGCTTTGGCAACAAGGAATCCATGATTGAAGCCATGATCAAACGCTGGGACGTGTATTACCAAAAGCAATTAGCGGAACTGTCGGGGCACACCGCCTCGCCTGACGATAAGCTCAAAGCGCATGTGGTCACGACCTCTCAAAATGACGAAAACAACGTCTCGCGCTCTGCGGTGCTGTTGTCCGCGCTTTTGCAGTCTCCGGATTATCTTGGCTCGGTACGCGAATGGTATGCGGAGCGGCAGCGTGAATTCGCACTCGAGGAAAGCGATCATGACGATACCCGGCGCATCGCTTTTCTCGCGACGGAAGGTCTGTTTTTCCTGAAATATTTTGGGTTGATGGCGTTGAGCAAAGGCGAATGGGAGCAAAACGCGGCGGCGATCCGGCGGCTTCTGGACAACGATGAAAAATAAATAATCACACCCTACGGGAACCCTTCCCGCACCGACGCCACTCATTAAGACCCTGTCACGTGAGTATCGGTTATGTTGAATGAAAAATTTCATGCACTGTCTCGGGCGATTATCCAGAGATATCAGCCCGACGAACTGCCGCCGCCGCGTCCGGAGGAAGACCTCTATAGGTTGGTCTTCGAACACGATCTGCATATCTATCTGATCGGCAGCCAACCGGGGTATCTGAATATCGTCGCGACATTTGTCGCTCCCCACGCGTGGCGAACACCGGAGGGATTTCAGGCGTTGTTGGCAGAGAATGTTTTTAGTCTACGCCATCCGGCCATCACGCTGGGCTACGACAGCCCGAGCAACAAAATGGTGCTCTACGCCCGTCAGCCGCTGGATGAGTTATCAGCGGAGCTGGCGGTGAAAACCTTCCATGAATTTCTGACACGAGCGGACGCCTACTGCTGCAGGACGTCTCTTCCCACCATCAATCAGTCTGCTCGCCACGCTGGCTTACAACGTGTTTCCAAAAAAGCATGAGGAGATAGTTCTACGTTCCATTCCTGCTGGGGACGGCATTTTTCAAGCTTCGGAGGCAACCCATGCCCAGATTTAACATTTTTCGCGGATCTTCTTCCTCTTCAACGTATAGCGCCATTGTTGAGAATGGTGACACCGGCAGTCACGTTCATGACACGCGCAGCGCGAGTCAGCTGGGGTTATCGGGCTATCAATATAAAAACGTGGTGGTGAAACCCGGCACTCTGTCCGCACTGGCGGATGCCTGCTGGGCGAATCGCGTCGTCAAAAATATGCTTCCGCACGGGGCCGGAAATCAACGACAGGATGTGCGGGCCTCATCGGGTGAAAGCTGGGCCCGTATGCATCTGGCTTCCGAAAAATTTCCTCATGGCGGATTCGTTAATCAGATGAAGCGAGCGCAAAAATTTCAGGGCGGGAACTGTGCGGTGCACGCCGCCATCGCCGTTGCCGCATTAAAGGAACGCAATGTGTCGCAGCCAATATGTCGGGTCCGCCTGCGGCTGCCGGAAGACACTAGTCACGAATTTGTTTTGCTGGGCGACCCTCGCGATCGCCAATGGGGAGAACGCAACACGGTCGTCGTCGACGCCTGGCCGACGCATCCCAGCGCCTGCACGCTGAAGCAGGCGGTGTTGCACGATATGCAACGCGGTACTCATACCCCGTTGGCAGAGCTGATGCCATCACGCGATAGTCTCGTCTGGGACGTTTCAGATTTGGTCGAGCGGAGCGATATTCGCCGTCTTCGGGAGGTCAAACTGCTGAGTTCGGAGGCGCTACAACAAAAGCTGGCGAAAGCCGGTTTGCCGTCGCTGCATTCCGACGATTTAGTCAGACATGCGTTGAATGACGACTCTTTTAACCGTTTTGATGTGCGCGTCGCGACCGATCCCTCCACGACTTACACCAATGACGCCAGCCACCGAGGTCAAAGTTTCGACTTTTTATTGTCCGACCGGTAGGGGCGCTTCGTTATGCGACTCCCAGCGCTTTCCTTCTTCAAAAGTCACTCAGAGACCGAACGCACAACGGCGTTGTTCTATCCACGAGGCCTACGACGCAATCCCCTCAATAAATAGAGCAGGCCGCGTTATGGCGAGTCGATTTCCGCGCTGATTTTTTCTGCGGGCGCGATGTGGCGCAAAAGGATAATCGCTGACGGTGGAAGCCCTGGCTACTCGCATCGGGCTGCCATCGGGTCAGATCGCTTTGCTTGAGCGGCGGCGGAAACCGGATCAATGCCGCTTCAATACCGCATTCCTTCGCCGAACGCCCCTTCCATCATGCAAATGCGCGCTGCGAAGTTGGCCCCCTGACGCAGGCTTTCGGATAGCGTTTTTCCATCGAGATGCGCCAATAGAAAGGCCGTGATGAAAGCGTCTCCGGCACCGAGCGTGTCGATAGGTTCAATCGGTTCTGGTGCCTGACTCATCCATTGGTTGCCATCGAACAATATTGCGCCCTCCGCGCCACGCGTGGCGATGACCCACCGGCAACCCGCATCGTGCGCCGCCAGCAGCAGCCGACGGGTCTCATCAATAGGGCGGTCCGCACAGGAGAAAAACGCGTAATCCAGCCAGCGGCACTGGGACAGCGCCTGATCAACGTCGAAGTCATCCGAAAAGTCGTAGGATAACCGGCCGGGCAACGCGCCGAGATCCGCCAGCAGCGGGTCGATATAGCTGTAGGCGCTGGTATGGATCAGGTCGAAGCGGCCCAGCCACGAGAGGTGCTCCAGCACGAAACGCATGGAGGTGCTTTGACGGATACCGCCCGCATTAGAGCCGAGGAACACGCGTTCCCCCTGCTCAATGCTAAGACTGGCGTGACCGCTTTCGCCAGCGACCGTCAGGCAGTGTTCGAGACCAACGCCGCGCTGTTCGAGCACGCGGCGGATGTGCTCCGCCGCCCGGTCGTCGCCAAACACGCCTAAATAGGCGGCATGAGCCGATAACAGGCGGGCATAAACGCTGAAATTCAGCGCATTGCCGCCCGGATAACCGGTGCCGGTGTGGGTATATCGATCGATAACGTTATCGCCAAGTCCCAGGACTTTCATTACGCGTACCTCAGTAATCCACCTGACCCATGTATCGCCGCGTCTCCAGAGGATGCTGACGCACCTTCGCCAACGCCGCGCGGTATTCGCACATGACGCTGTAGAACAGTATCGGATTGAAATACTCCACTACGCCAGCCGGGATCACACCCAGACCGAGTGCTTTGGCGTCAATGATTTCCACCTTGTCGGCATAGCGGCTCAGGAAGTCCCGCACGCGCTCATCCAGCGGCCGAGTGCGCCCCTCGTTCATCATCAGGATCCAGGGCGTGTGGTGATCCGTGACCTCAAACGGCCCGTGGAAATATTCGCCGCTGTGGATGGAAGCGGCATTCACCCACTGCATTTCCATCAGCGAGCAGATGGCGAAGCCGTAAGCGTGACCGTAAGACGCGCCGCTGGACAAGATGTAAAACAGAGACTCCTTCGCATAGCGATCGGCAAACGCCGCCGTGCGGGTCTGCACCTGCTGGCGTGCGTTCGCAATCACCGCGTCGATCTGCCCCATGCCCGCCTGAAAGTCAGCGTAGCCGTCAAAGCCCTCGGTCTGCTGCAATGCCTCAACGCACAGGCTGAGGATCAGCGCCATCGGGTTATTGACCACCTGACTGTCATTCCCCCAGGCGTACAGCAGATTGCCGTTCGAAAAGTCGATCAGCCGAGCGCTCTCATTATGCGTCAGCGTGACGGTCACGCTGCCGCGCTGTTGGGCCAGCTCCGCCGCCGCCACCGATTCCGGCGTGTTGCCGCCGTGAGAACAGACGATGGTCAGTGACTGGTTGCCTAAGGTTTTAGGGGCCGCGTAAACAAACTCGTTGGCGGTCATCATGTAGCTGTGCAGCACCGTGGACTCACTGTTCAGGAAATAGTGGGCCGGATACATGTCGACCAACGACCCGCCGCAGGCGACCAAAAACACCTGCCGTAGCCCTCCCTGCGGGCGGAAACGCTGTTCGATAAGGGAAGCAATCATCGCTGCTGTATTCATGAATTAGTCGCCATACACGTTGAAGGTGAAGTATTTTTTTGCCAATCGGTCGTAAGTGCCGTCCTGCCGGATCTGAGTGATCGCGCCATTAAGCTGTTCCAGCAGTTGAGTATCCTGCTTCCTGACGCCAATGCCGGTGCCCGGGCCAAACACGGCATCGTCTTTCACCTGCGGCTCTATCAGGCTGAACCCTTTGCCCTCCGGCTTCTTCAGCAACGCTTCGGTCACCACCGTGGCATCATCCAGCGTCGCGTCCAGACGGCCGACGACCAGATCGGCATAGACCGCTTCAGCGCTGGGGTAAGACACCAGCTCAACGCCCTCAGAACGCCAGTATTTCTGCGCGTAAATTTCGAATACCGATCCCTGCTGTACGCCAACGCGCTTGCCGCGCAGTGACTCGGCGGTCGGCTTCAAACCGCTGTCTTTTGCGGCGACCAGATAAGCCGGCGTGTTAAACAATTTGTGGGAAAAGTTGATGGCTTTCTGCCGTTCGCGGGTGATAGAGAGCGAAGAGAGGATCGCATCGAATTTACGCGCATGCAGCGCGGGGATCAGACCGTCAAAGCTGCTCTCCACCCAGACGCATTGGGTCTTCAGACGCGCGCAGATCTCATTACCTAAATCAATATCGAAACCCTGCAACTGCCCATCCGCGGCTTTGGACTCAAACGGGGGAAAGGTGGCGTCAGTACCAAACCGGATAGGCGGTAGAGCGGAAGCCGGGCTGGAGAGGGCCGCCATCACCAGACTCAGGGATAACAGGGCAAGCGTTTTTTTCATCATTCACTCCCTATAAATATACCGTAAAATATACCACTAGAGATATACGCTTATCACTCCCCTCGGGCAACGAGTTTATCCATATTATTCAATTATAATAGTACGTTAGGGTGTTGTGGTCTGATTAACTCAGGGGGATAATAGGGCGGTAAAGCGCAATAACTGATGATAAAACAAGCGATAAGCCCTGCGACAAACGCTCTTTCTTTGGCATGCATCGGACCAGAAAACATACCATGAATAACATGAATACAGGCAAACGCCGTCCCCGCAAAGCGTATCTGGAAGCCAAGCAGGCTCTGCTGAGCTTGTTAAATACCCCCGAGTACAACGATGGCGATCAGATCCCGGCGGAACGTGATCTCGCCGTCGTGCTCGGCATCAGCCGAATGACGCTGCGTAAAATCATTGATGAACTGGTCGACGCCGGGCTACTGGAACGTCGCGGCAATCAAGGCACCTGGCTGACCCAGACCACGATTGAGCGGCCGCTGACGCAGGCCATTGAACAGGGTATCAGCAAGATCACCGAGCTGAACGGCGCGGTGCCCGGCAGCCGGTTACTCTATTTTCAGGACACGGCCGCCAGCGCCCGTATCGCACCCCTGCTGAACATTGAAATAGGCGATCCGGTGGTGATGATCAAACGACTGCGGCTGGCGGACGGCGATCCGTTTTGTCTGGAAACCAGCTATCTGCCACGCGCGCTGATGCCGGATCTAACGGCTGAAATGCTGGAGGAGAGCGGTTCACTGTATCGACTGCTGGCCGAGCGCTACCGCCTCTTTGGCGTTTCCGACGAGGGCACCATTCGGGTCGGGATAATGAATGAGGAAGAGCAGGCGTTGCTGAATGCGCCGCCGGACAGCCCCGCGCTCATCTATCGCGGCGTGATTGCCGACCGTTTTCAACGGCCGGTGGAATATCTGGTGTCAGTCAACCATCCGCAGCGGGTCTCGTTTCGTATCAGCCACCGCCCTAACGCCGAGCGATAAGACGGCGGTGTCTTCGGGATATCGGCCCGAGCGCGCGCGGTTTTCGGTCAGGCGTCACAGAGAAAAACCGCGCCAGCATGTTCGTCTCTTAGCCGCGCCACACGCCATGAAAGTCGCCGTGTAAAGGGCTATGCTCTTTGCAGGACATCACAAACGGAGTCAGCAATGATACGCCATATCTTACTTATCACTTTCAAAGCGGATGCCACGGAAGCCGACATTGAGCGGGTGAAATCGGCTTTTTTGCAGATGCCGGCCGCCATCGAAGGCGTCGTCAGCGTCGAGTGGGGATGTAACGATAGTCCGGAAGGTAAAAATGAGGGATTCACGCACTGCGTGATGATGACGTTTAAAGATGAAGCGGCGCGCCAGCGCTATCTACCTCATCCGAAACACGATGAATTAAAAGCGATTTTCCGGCCGATTCTGGGCAATCTCATCGTGCTCGACTACCCGATATTAACGCCTCAGAAAGCTCCACAGCCGGTGACGGCTCCGCGATAAATCCAACGCGCGTTTGCGGCCACTAAGCCAAGGCCGCATGCCATCGCCGACGAGCCCGGCGGTCGGTTATCCCTGAAAGACCGCTCAGGATAACGCGTCGAGCGGGCAAACCCTTGGCGTTCGCCGAGATCGGGTTGGAAACAGGATCACGCCAGCACACCTCTTGCGAGGCCCGCCCGCCGCTAGACCAGCATCACCTCGACACCTTTATCTTTCAGCTGTTGGATCACCTGCGGATTGGCGTCGCGGCCGGTGATCAGCACATCAATATGTTCGGCGGTGCAGAACAACATTCCGGCGCGCTGGCCGAGTTTGCTGCTGTCCGTCAACACCGCCAGCTTGCCGACGTGATCCAACATTTTCTGTTCCGCCATCGCCGTCAGCATATCCATTTTGTACAGTCCTTCAGCCGTGAGGCCTTTGCCGCTGGTAAACATCCAGTGCCCGGCGTACAGGGATGAAATCTCATCCTGCGGCGCCAGAGTGATGGACTGGCTCTTGTTGTACTGCCCGCCAATAATCACCACGCCGTCATGCTCTTGCTCGATCAGATAGTTGGCTAGCGGAAAGTAGTTAGTGATGACCTGAACATCCCGCCCGCAGATCTCCTTGCCCAGCAAAAAGGCCGTCGAGCCGCAGTTGATCACCGCGCTCTCACCCGGCTGCACTAGCCGAGCCGCCGCCTGAGCGATGCGCACTTTTTCATCGTGAGTCGAGGTGCTTTGGCTGTCCAGCGGTGACCAGAGTCGTTTGGTCGGCATCAGCGCCTCTGCGCCGTTGCGGACTTTTCGCACCTGTCCGGCTTCATTCAGCTTGTTGATATCGCGACGCGCGGTCGCCGGAGAAATCGAGAACGCTTGCGTCAGGCTTGCCACGGTCAGATGACGTTTCTCATTCAGCAAGGTCAGAATAGCGCTGTGTCGTTGTGTTTCTGTCATTTCGTGCCTGATTTATGATTATTTATGATGTTTTATGATTGTATAACGCTGTTTCCAAAAATCAAAGCACCGGGCGGGAAGCCTCCCCGCCCGTTTGTCTCATCGTCATCCCAATGCCAGTCCTGCCTCCTGCGCCATCGTCGCCAAACGCGCCTTAGCCCGCCGCAGGTGGTCCTCCCAATGCGCATCCTGCGCCCACATTTCAACGACCAGCGGCGCCGAATAGTTCATCCCGGCCAGCGTGCGAAAAATGGCGGGGAAGTCTACCTGCCCTTCCCCAATGCACAGGTCGCGGAACTGCCCCGGATGTCCGGCGCTGACGCGCAGCGTGTCTTTCAGATGGATTTGGACGATGTGTTCGCCGCTCATCTGCAGCTCTGTACAGACATCGTAATTCCAGCCGGTGATATTACCGACGTCGGGATAAGCCATAAAGTAAGGCGAAGGCACCGCCTGCTTGAGCACTTCAAATTTGCACAGTGAATTCAGGTAGGGCGTATCCATGATCTCCACGCCCAGCATGATGCCCGCCCGCTCAGCCAGACGCGCGCTTTCGCGCATCCCGTCGATAAACCGCTGATGCGTCGCGTCGCTGTGCGGCTCGTAATACACGTCATAGCCCGCCAGCTGAATGCAACGCACGCCCAGTTTGTAAGCCAGTTCGATGGCTTTACGCATGATGACCCCCGCCTGAGCCCGCACCGACGCATCGGCCGATCCAAACGGGAAACGACGGTGCGCGCTCAGGCATAAGGAGTGCACAGGCATGCCGTAGTGTTCGCACAAACGGCGCAGCCGAAAGATCGCCTCATCTCCCCAGTCCAGGCGTTGCAGGCGTTCATCCGACTCATCGACGGACATCTCAATAAAGTCGAACCCCAGCGTTTTGGCGGCCTGAATCTTGTGCTCCCAATCTAATCCCGCAGGCATGGCCTTTTCATACACGCCCAGCCGCAACGCGCCATTCAGGTGATACATCGCGCACCTCGTGCCGGAGGAAGTTACAGGAACGAGCGGAACGGCAGCTCGGGTTCGTCGATGAAGATGTCGTCAAACCCGCGCGGATGCTGGTAGTGCATCTTGGCCTTGTCCGTCGGAAAGGTGTACTTGCCACCCACCTGCCAGAAGAACGGCTGAAAACCGTAGTTCAGGCGATCTTTTTTCCTGTGCCACAGCAGCTCGATTTCGCCGGGATCGCTCTGGAAATTCGCCCAAATGTCGTGATGGAAGGGGATCACCACCTGCGTGTTCAGCGACTCCGCGGCGCGCAGAATGTCTGAAGAGGTCATTTTGTCGGTCACGCCGCGAGGGTTTTCGCCGTAGGAGAGAAGCGCCACGTCAATCGTGTTGTCGTTGCCGTGTCGGGCAAAGTAGTTGGAGTAGTGCGAGTCGCCGGAGTGGTACATATTGCCGCCGCTGGTCTTCACCAGATAGTTCACCGCGCGTCGATCCATCCCGTCCAGAATGCTTTTATCGCGGGAAGATACGCCCTCCGGCAGCGTCACCAGCGCGGTCCGGTCGAACGCGTCCAGCACTTTGATGGTGATATCGCCGATCGCAATCTCCTGCCCGACCTGCGCCACAATGCAGCGTTCGGCCGGTACGCCCCATCCTGTCCAAAGCTCGACGCACGCCTCGGGACCGATGAACTTCACGTGATCGCCTGCATTTTGCAGCACCGCCGCCGCCACGTTGATGTCGATGTGGTCAGCGTGATCGTGCGTCGCCAGCACGGCATCTATCTTCTTGATAGCGAACGGATCCAGCACAAACGGCGACGTGCGCAGGTTGGGTTGCAGCTTGCGTACGCCGCCCATGCGCATCATCTGATGCTGCTTTTTCATGTAGGGATTAGCGTGGGTTTTCTTACCGGTGCCGCACCAGAAGTCGATGGCGATCTGCGTCTCACCCGCAGACTTTAACCAGATGCCGGTACAGCCCAGCCACCACATGGCGAACGTCCCTGCGGCGACCTCCTCCTGCTCGATTTCCTCATTGAGCCAGGTGCCCCATTCGGGGAACGTGTTCAATATCCATGACTCCCGGGTAATGTCTGTTACTTTGCTCATCGTTTTATCCTTCTTCATGATTAAAACAACCGCCGTCGACCGGTTTCCACGGGTCGCAGATCGTGTCACCCCGCTTCGTGTTTTCCCTTTCCTGAGGCGCTCATCACAAATGAGTGACTTCTGGTGATTGAAAATGACTATATCAATCACAAATATGATTATCAATGATTAGTTGTTGCACTTCATGATTCGCTGTTATTGGGGATTAAGTACCGGAAAGATAACTGCAAAAGCACCTTTATCAACCACAAACAAAACATAACTTATTATTTATATTATGTTTTTATTACCACTCCAGAAAATAAATCAACTACCGTGATAATCATGATTGAAAGCTTGATCTTCACC
>NZ_CAMKXG010000123.1 GCF_946477055.1 Lonsdalea britannica
CCTTTGACCAGCGTACTCATGGAGATGGCGATCTTGGCGGGCAGTTCACCGTTGCAGATATCTTCAATAAATGCCGTCGCCGCCTGAGTAAACGTGGGCAGCTGCAAATCGTTATTTTGCCAGCGGGCGGCGCCTTCCCACAGCAACGCCAGCAGGATCAGTAATAGAGACTTGCGAACGGCGCCTAGATTCCACAGGCGGTTAAGCAGTGGCAATGGCTGGGCGACGTTGATATCGGTCAGCGGAGCCAGCTCTCTCTGGTACTCCGGACGAACAGGGGGAAGTTGACTCATCGTAAAACCTTTCATGTTATGAAGAGAAACATCAGCGCGAGTGTTGTCCGGCCAGCGCTCTAACGGGAGAGTGCGTCGACGTGGCTGGCGTCGGGGCCACCGGATGACCCGCCGGAAACAGCAGATCGTGAATGCGCCGCGCCGCCGCCTGAAACTCCTTGCCGCCCTCATCGTGGTGGGAGAACTGATGACAATTCAGCTCTGCGCGCACCCGTCCCGGATGTGGCGACAGCAGGAGAATACGATTACCGACCACCAACGCTTCTTCAATGGAGTGGGTGACGAACAGGAGGGTAAAGCGCACCTCCTCCCAAAGCTCAAGCAGCTCTTGCTGCATTTTGCGGCGAGTCAGCGCATCCAGCGCCGCGAATGGTTCATCCATCAGCAGCACCTTCGGTTTCATCGCCAGCGCGCGCGCAATCGCGACCCGCTGCTTCATACCCCCGGAGAGCGTATGCGGCCAGGCGTTGGCAAAGTCCGCCAGTCCCACTTTTTCCAGATAGTACATCGCCTGATCGCGCGCTTCGGCGGCGGACAGTTTGCCGGTCACGCGCAGTGGAAACTGCGTATTTTCCAGCACGGTTTTCCACGGCGGCAGCTGGTCGAACTCCTGAAAGACCATCATCCGTTCCGGACCCGGCTGCGTAATCGCCTTTCCTTCCAGCAGGATGCGGCCGTCAACTGGCGGCAGAAAACCGCCGACGGCCTTTAACAGGCTGGATTTACCGCAGCCGGAAGGACCGAGCAGAATAAAGCGTTCGGCCGGGAAAATATCGAAGCTGACGTCGTGAGTCGCGCGTACCCGACGTTCGCGGGTGGCGTATTCCAGACCGACGCTTTCCACCTGCAACAGTGGGACGGCGGGGCGGATCGTGGCATCACGATCCTGCGATAAATGCAAAGACATCTTAGTTTCCTCTCGTTGGGGTCAATCGCCGGTGAGGACGTTGACCACGCTTCGTTGCCACACGTACGCCCGCCAAATCGCAAGGGGTGGGAGGGCGTAGCTAGACGCCTCGGCAGCCTTTAGCTTCCCGAAGCGACGTGGGGATCGTCGAAGAAATAATCCTTAACCGACTCGGGATTGTTTTTCAGCGCGCCGACGCGGTACATGAACTGGCCCAGAGACAGCGTATTCTGCGGCGTGATACTGAATTTGGATTCAGGGCTTTTGAGGATGCTGAGCAACAGTTTGCGGTCGATTTTTGATTTGGTGATGCGGATAAAAGCGTCTGCCGCCGCTTCAGGATTTTTGGCGGTGAAATCCGCCGCTTCGGCCAGCGCATCGACAAAAATCTTGTAGGTGCGAGGGTTCTCCTGGCGGAATTTTTCCGTGGTGTAAAGCACGACCGGCGACGTCGGCCCGCCCTGAACGTCATAGGAGTTCAGGACGATATGGGCCTTGGGATTGCCTGCCAGCTCCTGCTCCTGAAAAGGCGCGTTGGCGAAGTGGGCGGAAATCTCGGTGCCGCCGCTGATAATCGCGGCGGTGGCATCCGGGTGCGGTACGGCGACCTGTAGCTTATCCAGACGGTTATACGCCTTGTCGCCCCAGAGTTTGGCTGACGCCGCCTGGAGGAAGCGAGACTGCACGGAGACGCCAACGGCGGGGACGGCAATGCGATCTTTATCCGTAAAGTCGGCGATCGTTTTGACGTTGGGGTTAGTGCTCACGAGATAGTAGGGAAAGCTGCCGGTGGCGAGCACTGCCTTCACGTTTTGCCGATTTCTGGTGCGGTCCCACAGGGTAAACAGCGGGGCGATGCCGGCGCCCGCAATATCCACCGATCCTGACAGTAACGCGTCATTTACTGCCGCGCCGCCGGAGAGTTGCAGGTAATCCACTTTGACATCCAGCCCCTCGGCTTTGGCATGTTTCTCTATCAGCTGTTTATCCTGCGCCACGTTCAGCAGGAGATAAACGATGCCGAATTGCTGTGCGATACGCAGCTGGCCTTCTGCCTGCGCCTGCAAGGGGAAGGCGAGCGCTGACGTCAACAGCGCGGCCGAGGTAGTCAAACCCATTAACGTGCGGGAAAAACGCCGGGTGGGGCGAACAGGAGTCCTCTGGTTTTTCATTCTCAGCATCCATTAAAAGTGTTTATGCCCTTCGGCCGAATGTGTCCGTTTTCAACGGCACAGGCTGGGTAAAATAGCGATGACGAGACGTTATTATTCCGTCGTCATGCCAATAACCGTTATTTTATTCAGTCTGTGAATCTGGCCGGTATGATTATTTTAAATAAATGTTTTTTATTACTTTAGTTTAATATACCCCGTTTTAATTAGGGTATAGGCGCAGCATAAATGACCGCCTCCTCCTCGCTAAATCGCGTTTTGTAATAAGCTAGAGGTAAAGGTTATTTCCTGCGGGAAAGTCTTTTTTGCGAGTTAATAAGCCTCTTTCTCCTGACCGGCGCTGATGCCTTATCAACGAAAACTTTCATGCTGTTAATTTTATCATGCTGAAATTTAATGTTTTTCTTGTCTTTGTTTGGGGGCGGAGATCTAGTGGAACGATATTCTCACTGTGTCGTGATCTCTAACTTGGCTTTTATCGACACTCATAAAGGTATTTGCTTATTTTGTTTTTAGTTATCTATATTTCGGCATTGAAAAATAGTCGCCATACACGATAAAGCATGGCTAGCCATTTTTATGGTCAAACTCAACCCCCATGAAGCCTAAAGCGAAATAACAAAGGTGAGGCTGGCGAAGGCCTTTTTGAGCGCCGACAATGAAAACGGATGTTAGGTTTAAACAATGCATTTCCGCTCGGACGGTCTTTATAGGCCCTCCAACCTAACCACCCGCTGCTCTTTCAATTGAAGTTCACTTAGTGACATTGAAAGGGGCATAAATCAGAATGCAGACGAATATTTTCTCCGACTACACAATCGCCGTATCTGCAATCGTTTTTCGCAGATAAAAAATAAAATCCTCCTTTAAATCCGTCTCCACGGCGAGAATGTTTCGAAAATTCAATATTAATCACATCTAAATGATCTCGTGTTTTTTTCGCCTCCGTAGAAATAACAGTGAAATAATAACAAAGTGGAACCATCTTTTATCTGTGTTTGGGTTTTTATTTTTCAACGGAAGTTAAACCAACACGCTTTTTTATAAAAAATTAATTTGTATGTCTCCGATAAAAAAGCCGGGAGATTGCACAAGGTTATTTTAATTTAGGGGGATTGTTTCGGAGCGTTATTTAAATTTGAAAGTGTAACGCAATATAAATAGGAAGCGTGAGGGGTAAATTAATTCTTCGGCTAAGAAAACGCATGGTTTCGAAAATAAAAACACATAGAAATACGATTAATCCCGTTGCGTTCTGGGTTTTTCCACCTGCGGTGGCTGGCGGGCGGAAAAGAGCGTGGAGGAGGATTGTCTATATAACTCATTGTATTTAATCAGTTTTTTTGCGATTTGCGTGAGCCGAAATATTCACTGATCCGGGTATTAATCAGATGCGGGCAATATTAAAAAAAAGGTGTTTTCGTAATAGAACAATCGCCGGTAATTAATGACTTGGCAATATGGATTTTTATTAAAAATAATCAAAAATAAAATTTGCCGATACTTTAATCAGACGTTTTATTTGCTCTTGCTTAAATAAGTTTTTTATACCTATCATAGAAAAATAAAAATGATGGAACATTATTCCTTACCCTTTAGGTATTATTGTTTGTGAGATTTCCTCGTGAAATTATTACACCGGGCTTTTAACTCCAAGTTATTAAGCTACGTCAGTGGCGAAAATTGAGACCCATTAAAATCTCATTCCGTGACGAAATTAATGGGTGGAATCTGCGTGGTAATTAGAAAGAGGAATGTTTTATGCCTGAAAAGGAACCCTGTCCACTGAGCGCTGCCCAACAGGAAGTTTGTTTCGCGATCGCAAAAGCTGAGCATAATTTTAATTATCATCTCTGTGACGTGCTTGAATTTAAAGGGCAACTTAATAGTGCTTTGCTCGTTCAAGCCATCAATACGGTGTGCCGGGAAGTCGATACCACGCACACCCAATATGAAATAGACCCTGCTTCCGGGCAATATGTCCAATATATCGTGCCTTGTCTGACCCACGAATACGTCCAGTGTGTCGACCTCACCGCGGAACGCGACCCCGAGCCCGCCTATCAGGCGCTGTTGGATAATCTTCTGGATTACGATATGGACCTGTCTCGTGCGCCGCTGATCCGCTACGGCCTCGTCAAAATCGCTGACGACCAGCATCGTCTGATAGAGATGGGAACGCACTTGATCCTGGATGGCTACAGCCATGGGATCTTGTTCCGCCTGTTGGCCGAACATTACGGACAGCTGTTGCGCAATGAGACGCCTGCGCCACTGGTGCTGGAACCATTGAAGCGGGTGTATGAAGTGGAGCAGGTTTACCGTGAAAGTGCATCCTATCTGAAGGATCAGGCTTACTGGCGCGCGTATTGTCTGGATTTACCGGAAGTCACGCAGCTGGTGCCGGGCAGCGTGCCGTTAGCCAAGCTCAACCGTCTGCGTAATCGTTATACCGGGGAAAATCTGGACCGCCTCAGAACCGTTGCCGCCCTCCAATATCCGGAATTACGTTTATCGAGCATCCTTATTGCGGTCTGCGCGGCCTACCTACATAAAATGACGGGGCAGGACGAACTGGTTGTCGGTATGCCTGTCGCCGCCCGAAAAATGAAAGCGCTGCGCAATGTCCTGTCCATGGTTGCCAACATCCTGCCATTGCATATCTCTTTCTCCGCCGATTCCACGATCGTCTCTGTCGCAGCGGCTATTCAGCGGCAGCTGCGCCACCATTTGTTACACCAGGGCTACCGTTCGGAATCCATGATCCGCGATCTTTATGCCGAACGTGGTCACAAGCCGCTGTTTAATACCTTGATCAATGTGATTGCCTATGACCAAAGCGCCCATTTCGACGGCTGTGAAATGTCGGTGGATAATGTGGCCTGCGGGCCGGTAGAGCATCTGAGTTTCAATATATTCGACCGTAACAGCGACGGACATCTGGACTTTGGGTTCGACGCCAATGCGGATTTGTATTCGATGGAAGCCCTCGAACTGTATTACCAACGGCTGGTTTCTTTGCTGGAGCAGTTTGTGGATGCGCCGGAAACGCGGGTCGCGGATTTCGACCTGCTGCTGCCCGGAGAGCGTGAACGCGTTTACCCGCTGCCGCCCCGGCCGGATGCGCTGCCGCTGTTCCCCGAAACGTTTGCCGAGTCTGTCCGCGCTCATGCCAACGAGATTGCGCTGGTGCAGGATAAACGTGAGGTCAGCTACGCCGAGCTGAACGAGGCTTCGCATCGTCTGGCCGCGTATTTGCGCGAGCGCGGCATTCGACCCGGCGACGATGTCGCGGTCATTGTCGCGCGCAGCGTTGAATGGGTGGTGACGATGGCGGCCCTGTTCAAACTGGGCGCCTGCTATATTCCGATCGTGCCGGAGTTGCCGGAAGGGCGTATCAGCTACATTCTCGCCGACGCCAAACCGGCCGCCGTGATTGTGGTGTCGGACAGTCCGCTGAATGCCGACGTCGATCCGTCTATCGTGCTGCGTTTGACGACGGAAAAATTAGCCTCGCTGCCGCCGGCGACGCGTCCTCTGGATCGTTTTGATCCCGCTACGCTGGCCTACCTGATTTACACCTCCGGTTCGACCGGTAAACCGAAAGGGGTGGAAGTCACCCACCGTAATCTGGTGTCGATCGCGGGATCGGCGATCGCCGCGGCAAAATTACAGCCCGGCGTTCGGGTGCTGCAGTTCATCGCGGCAGGGTTCGATATGTCCGTTCTGGAAATCTTCATGACGCTGCTTTCCGGCGCGACGTTGGTGATTGCGGACAAGGTCTCCGCCACGCCGGGCCGGGCGTTGGCATCGCTGATCAAGCGCCAAAACATCCATGCGCTGGTCATGACGCCGAGCCTGCTGGCCTATCACCAGACGGAAGATTTCCCGCAGGGCATGACCCTGTTGCTGGGCGGGGAATCCTGCACGTTGGCGCTCTTGGCGCGTTTCTCTCACTGCCGGTTGCTTAACGTTTACGGCCCGACGGAAACCTCGTTCGCCACCTCGATTAACGCCCATTACGGCTCGGGCGACCTTTCCATCGGCGAACCGACGGCCAATACGCGTCTCTACGTCGTCGACCGGAACCAACATCTGCTGCCGCCGGGCGCCTGGGGTGAGCTGTATATCGCCGGGCCGGGCGTCGCCAGAGGCTACCGCAACCGTCCGGATCTCACGGCGGAAGGCTTTGTTCCCGACCTGCAGGACGCCGAACGCAGAATGTACCGGGCGGGAGACCGCGTTTTCTTCGACCATCAGGGACGCATCCACTATCAGGGCCGGAAAGATAATCAGGTCAAACTGCGCGGTCTGCGCATCGAGCTGGATGAAATCAAGAATGCGCTGCTGAGCTGTCAAGGCGTGGAAGATGCGGTGGCGATGCTCAAGGAGCTGGCCTATGGTCCGGCGATTGTCGCTTACGTCGCCAACAGACAGCTGGAGCTGGACAGCGAAACCCTGAAACTGGCCGTCGGTCGTCAACTGCCGCAGTACATGGTGCCCAGCGTGATTATGGTGGTCGAATCGTTCCCGCTGACGCCTAACGGCAAGCTGGCCGTCCGCGAACTGCCCGAGCCTATCATGCAGGATAACGTTGAACTGTCGCCGCCGCGCACATCGGAAGAAGCGTCGCTGTGCCGCCTGTTCGCCACCATCCTCGAATGCGACGAGGTTTACGCCAACCAGAACTTTTTCACGCTCGGGGGGCATTCGCTGCTGGGATTACAGCTGATTAACCTGATCCGTGATGAGTTCGGGGTGCAATTGAGCATCACCGATTTTCTCTCTTCGCCGACGCCGCGACAGCTGGCACAACGCCTCCGAATCGCAGGCTGCGCCGCCGACCCGTTTGATCCTATTCTGCCGTTGCGTACGACGGGGGATCGTCCACCGCTGTTCTGCTTCCATCCCGGCGGCGGGATCGGCTGGGCCTTTGCCGGTCTGATGCCTTATCTTCCGGACGACCAGCCGGTCTATGCGTTGCAGTCGCCGATCCTCCAGGATCCGACGCGCGTCATTCATTCTATCGATGAAATGGCAGTCGAATATCTGCGTCGGATCCGGACAATCCAGCCGCACGGCCCGTATCAACTGGCCGGGTGGTCCGTCGGCGGCAATGTCGCACTGCGCGCCTCGAATCTGTTGCAGGCCGCGGGTGAGGAGGTGAGCTTCCTGGCGATGTTCGACAGCTATCCGCTGCAACACGGCAGGGCGTCGCTGCGATTGGATGACGAGACCATCATTACGCGGATGACGCGCGCGATCTCCGGCGCGGCGCGGGGCGGAATGAAAGGCTTGAAGAGTGCGATGGAAGAGGCGCTCGGGGATCGCAGCATTCGCGAAACCTTCCTGACGCGCCTGATCGGCGACGCCACGTTGATGCTGGACCTGCTGGAGAAATGTCGCTATCAACCGTTCCACGGCGACCTGCTCTTTATCCGCGCTTCGACCGATGTGTTGAGATCGCAGGAGCAGCAGCCGGATCTCTGGCGTCCGTATGTCACGGGGAAACTGATCCAGTACGATGTGGATGCGACCCATGAGTGCCTGCTGCAACGTCAGTACCTGCAACAATTCGGGCGTCAGTTCGCCGACGAGCTGTTAAAACGTCAGAACTGTACCGCCTGAGCGTTTCGGACCCAACATCAATAACACTCGCGCCGTTCAGGTCTACACGATCTGAACGGCGCGATTTCACTACGTTCGCCGGGGTAAGGCTAGTAAGGCTAGCTCCCGGCGCGTTTTTCTGTTCGTCACTTCACCCTTCGTACTCGCGGAGATCACCGCCAAGCTTCAAGATCCGGGCTTTCTCGTAGGCGCCTGAGGCGACTTTCGTTAGTGACTTTTCATTCCTGCTGCGGTCATCATCATGCGAAATAGCAGTGAGACCACGCCCAACGCCAGAATGCTCCCCGACCAGATAAGCACCATCCACAGTAGTCGTTGCCACAGCGGCGCACGCGTAGGAGCGGTGTTGATTTCAGCCATATTGCCTCCGTAATTCTGTCAGTGATAACCCGCATCCGGTTTGATTTTTCCCCGGAAGACGTAATAGCTCCAGAAGGTATAGATCAAAATGATCGGGATAATGACCAGCGCGCCGACCAGCATAAAGCGCTGGCTTTGCGACGGCGCGGCGGCATCCCACAGGGTGATGGCTGGGGGAATGAGATGCGGCCAGATACTGATGCCGAGTCCGCTAAAGCCAAGGAAGATCAGCCCCAGCGTGAGTAAAAACGGCGCATAGTGCGCGTGTCCCTTCACCGCGCGGATAATCCCCCACGAACAGGCCAGCACCAGCAGGGGAACCGGCAGGAAGTAGAGCAGATTCGGCATCACAAACCAGCGCTCGGCGATAGCGTGATGTTCCAGCGGCGTCCACAGACTGATAATGGCGATGATGACCAGCAGCGCAGCCACCAGCGGCGTCGCCAGCGCGGACATTTTACGATGCAGTTCATGCTCAGTTTTCATAATCAGCCACGTACAGCCGAGCAACGCATAGGCGACGACCAGACCTACGCCGCAGAACAGCGGAAACGGCGCCAGCCAGCCTAATGCCGGACCGCTGTAGGCGCGTTCCGTGACGGCGAATCCGTTGAGAAACGCGCCGACGGCGACCCCTTGACTGAAGGTGGCGAGCAGGGAGCCTGCGATAAACGATTTATCCCAGAAGGGGCGATGAGCGGGGGTGGCCTTGAAGCGAAACTCAAAGGCGACGCCGCGAAAGATAAGTCCGATCAGCATGGCCGTCAACGGGATGGCGAGCGCATCGATAATCACAGCGTACGCAAGTGGAAAAGCGCCGAACAGCGCCGCGCCGCCCAGCACCAGCCAGGTTTCGTTGCCGTCCCACACCGGGGCGACGGTGTTGACCATCATGTCGCGTTCGCCGGCATCCTGATTGAAAGGAAATAGGATACCAATGCCGAGATCGAAGCCATCCATCACGATGTACATCAGGGTGGCGAACACGATAATGGCGAACCAGATAAATGGAAGATCGATAACCACGTTATTTCTCCTCTTCGGACGTTAACGGTTCACGACTGGCCGACAATGGTCTTGACGGCGTTTGCGGTTTGCCCGGTCCGCCTTCCGGCGTATGAGTGCCTTCACCCGGCTGCGGCCCTTTTTTGATCAGGTGCATCATGTAGACGTAGCCGATACCGAAGACTGAGCAGTAGACCGCGATAAACGCGAGCAGGCTGATGCTCATATGCAGATCGCCGTGTGCGGATACTGCCGCTGAGGTGCGCTGGAGACCGTAGACCACCCACGGCTGACGGCCGATCTCCGTGGTAAACCAACCGGCAAGAATGGCAAGCAGTCCGGAGGGGCCCATCAGCAACGTAAACCAGAGAAAAGGACGCGACTGATAAAGACGGCGCTTGAAGCGCAGCCACAGGCTGATCACGCCCAGCAGGATCATCAGCAGGCCCAGCGCCACCATGATCCGGAACGACCAGAAAATCACGGTAGAATTAGGACGGTCCGCTTTGGGGAAGCTTTTTAACGCCGGAACCTGTTTGTCCAGACTGTGCGTCAAAATCAGGCTGCCTAGATAGGGGATTTCCAGCGTATATTTCGTGCGCTCTTCGTTCATGTCCGGCAGGCCGAACAAGATCAGCGGGGTGGCTTCTCCCGCCTGATTTTCCCAGTGACCCTCGATGGCGGCGATCTTGGCAGGCTGATATTCCAGCGTGTTGAGACCGTGCATATCGCCCAGCATCGCCTGAATCGGCGCGACGATCAGCGCCATCCACCTGTCTCTTATACACATCTGACGCT
>NZ_CAMKXG010000124.1 GCF_946477055.1 Lonsdalea britannica
ACCCGAAAATCGGTGCGGACTGGATGCCAAAAGGGCAACAAAGCGCATTGTTACACCGGGGCAGAATCAAAAACATTATCTGGCTGGCGCGTTCCATTCGGGTACGGGACGTGTCCACTACGTCAGCGGCGGAAGTAAAATTTATAGCTTATTTATCATGCTATTAAAAAAGTTACGCCGAACTTACCGTCGAGCGAAAACCATCACGCGAGTGGTGGATAATTACCTCATCCATAAAGCCGCAAAGTGGCGCGTTGGCTGGCAGAGGACAAGAAGCTCCGGTTACTGTTCCTGTCGACGTACTCGCCGTGGCTGAATCCGATAGAACGCCTGTGGTTGTGGTTACACGAAACCCTAGCGCGAAATCATCAATGCCTATATATGTGGCAGTTACTGGAACAAGTGAATCAGTTTATGAATGCCGCCTCGCCGTTCCCGGCAATCAACACGGACTGGCTAAAGTGGAGCGGTAATATGCGAAGTTATTTAGGATAAATAGCCTTTTTCCACCCATTCTCATCAGACATTCCGTTTATTTTTATTCTTTAAGTCTGCTTCAGCGCTCTCATCTTTTTCTTATCGTATTTTCCTATTAAGCGTATCCCAAATAGGCAGGCTATTTTCATATTGACGCATTGCTTGCTTATTAATTCGTCATTATTCTTTGTGTCGATTATGCATTGGTTGTTAATTTAAACAATAAATAAACATGGATGTTCATATGCAATGTTTTATTTGTTTTTAAAACCTGAAAAATGCCGATGAGAACCCCGGAATTACATTCTTTATACTGTCAAATTATTGTTTTTTGGTTTTTTATTCTTGTTTTTGGTGCTCGTGCTGCTGAATTTATGAGTTTTGTCCTGATTTTAACAAATTTTTGTTAAATCTCGCGATTTATTATTTTTAGAAAATACTCAAAGGGCAGGGGGAGTTCTTCATTCGCAATGATTTCTTAGTCTTGCCGCTTCTGTCTTTATATAAAGTCACGTCTTCGGCGTGCCTTTATATTCATGATGCAGAGGTTCCGGCGGGCGGGAAATACCCCTGTGTTTAAAAAGTACACTCTTAGACTATTTACATAGCCTTTATATTGGTAATAAGGAATAGTGACTATGCGTAAAACTCTACTCCGCGCTTTAATCGGCGCGTCTATTCTGTCAGCCGGTTATGCCAGCGCTGCGACGACCGTTGCCGGTGGTACCGTACACTTTACAGGCCAGATCGTGAATGCGGCTTGTGCGGTCAGCTCAACCTCTTCTAACCAGACGGTTAACCTCGGACAGTATCGTACCGCGAACTTCACTGCGGTAGGGGCTTACTCCGGTAAGGTGCCTTTCACGATCAAACTTGAAGATTGCGATCCTACCGTTTCCACGACAGCCGCCGTCGCTTTTAGCGGATCTGCCGATGGTAACGACAACACCGTATTGTCCACCAGCAACATCAGCGGCGGCAGCGCCGGCGCGGCAGCTGGCGTAGGTATCGAAATTTCCGATAGCAAAGGCACTGTGCTGTCCCCGACCGGCGCCGCTTTCTCTAGCCCGCAGACGCTGATCACCGGTAGCAACACCCTGAACTTCAACGCTCGCTACAAATCGACTCTGGCTAACGTAACCCCTGGCGAAGCGGATGCGGATGCCACCTTTACCATGCAGTACGAATAACTACTCACGCAGGCAGGGATGCGTTATGGCCGCCAAGGAGGGCGCCATTTTTGACTTTTTGTGAAAACGACGTTGCGACAAACAACGCCGGTTCCGCGTTTCTGTACCGACATCTACCGTGTTAACGGAGGCGGATTTAGCGTCTGACGTCATCCGACCTCGCGCGTAATGCTCAACCTGTAGCTGTCAATCAGTCATTTTCGTACATGGAGTTTAGCGTGCTTAATTCAACTTTTTTCCGCCGCGCTTTGGCCGGTATGGCGCTGTCCGTTTTAACCGTCATTCCGCTGGCGGCGCAGGCCGGGGGCGTGGCGCTGGGCGCGACGAGGGTGATCTATTCCGCCGGTGCGACCCAAACCTCTTTGGGCGTGACCAATACGGATACCAAAAATCCATTTCTTATTCAGTCTTGGGTGGAAGATACGACGGGCAAGAAAAGCGAGGCCTTTGTGGTCACACCGCCGCTGTTCGTCGCCAAACCATCGGGCGAAAACATTTTACGCATTATGTACGTCGGCACGCCTTTGCCGACCGATCGCGAATCGGTGTTCTGGATGAACGTTAAGGCGATTCCGTCCGTTGATCGCAGAGATATTCAGGATAAAAACGTTCTGCAATTGGCGGTTCTCTCCCGCATCAAACTGTTCGTCCGCCCCGTCGGCCTGCCGGAAAGCCCGGCCGAAGCGCCCGCGCATCTGCGATTCCATCGTCAGGGCGATAGCCTCATCATCACCAACCCAACGCCTTATTTCGTCACGTTAGTGAACCTCAACCTCGGTACCCGAAAACTTCCTAACACCATGGCGCCGCCTAAAGGAAATGTCACCGTTGCGTTGCCTACCGATGCAAGTGGCCAGGTGTTCTTCCAGTCAATTAATGACTATGGGGCCAACAGCGCTCGCATTACCGGCGTCATGCAATAGCGCCGAACAGTGAACGGCAAATCCCGAACCGGGCATGAAAAAGGAGGGTGCATACCCTTCAGGTTGCTTTCCGTCACTTTTTTCAGGAGTTTTTTTCAGGAGTTTTTCATATGCGGCCATTATATCGGAAGCCCCATTTCAGACAGTCGCGCGCCACGCCGTTATGGCGGTTGTCGCCGCTGTGCCGGGCGATCGCGTTATGCGTAGCATTACCTTCGGCCGGCGCTTATGCCGAACTGTTTTTTAACCCGGCGTTCTTATCCAGCGATCCTTCGGCGGTGGCGGATTTGTCGCGGTTCGAGCAGGGAAAAGGGCAGGTGCCGGGGATCTATCACGTCGATGTCTATGTGAACGATGAATTCGTCGAAACGCGGAATATCCGGTTTGATGCGCGCAAACCGACAGCCGCTGGTGTAACGCCGCTCGAACACGAGTCGGACGATACGGGGTTAGTACCCTGCATTACCCGCTCGCAGGTTGAGTCGCTCAACATCAACATGTCGGCATTCCCGGCCGCCGCTGGTAGCTCGGGGCAGGAGTGCGTGGCGCTGACGCACATCGTCCCCGACTCCCATATGGTGTTTGATTTCGAACTGCAACGCCTGAATATCAGCCTGCCTCAAGCTTCGCTCAATAACAGCGGCCGCGGCTACATTCCGCCGGAACAGTGGGATGACGGCATCTCCGCCGCGCTGCTGAACTATGACTTCACCGGTAGCAATAGCTCCGGCGACGACAGCAGCAACAACTACTTCCTCAATCTGAACAGCGGCCTTAACTGGGGCGGATGGCGCCTGCGGGATTACTCCACCTGGAACTACTACAGCTTTGAGGGGCGGCATACGCGCAACTGGCAGCATGTTAATACCTATTTGCAGCACGCGATTATTCCGCTCAAAAGCGAACTTACCCTCGGCGACAGCAATACGCCGGGCGATGTGTTCGATACGTTGGGCTTTCGCGGGGCGCAGCTAGCATCGGACGATAATATGCTACCGGACAGCATGCGCGGATTCGCCCCCACCATCCGCGGCGTCGCGAAAAGCAATGCCCGAGTCACGATCCGGCAGAACGGCTTTATCATTTATCAGTCTTACGTCGCGCCGGGCGCATTCGCCATCACCGACCTTTATCCGACCTCCTCCAGCGGGGATATGGTGGTCACGGTGACGGAAAGCGACAACAGCTCCAGCACCTTCAGCGTACCCTACTCGGCGGTGCCGGTATTACAGCGCGAAGGGCGCGTGAAATACGCGGTGACCGCAGGTAAATACCGCAGCAACTATACCCAGCAGGAAAAACCCGAGTTCGGGCAAGGCACGGTGATCTGGGGTCTGCCCGGCGGCTTCACGCTGTATGGCGGTACGCAGGTGGCGAAGAAATATCAGGCTGGTGCGATCGGCGCCGGTAAAAACCTCGGGGACTGGGGCGCGCTGTCGACGGATGTCACCCAAGCATACAGTAAGCTGGCGGATGACAGCCGTCATCAAGGGCAGTCAATGCGCTTCCTGTACGCCAAGTCGTTGAACACCGTCGGCACCAACTTCCAGCTGCTGGGCTACCGCTACTCCACGCAGGGCTACTACACGCTCGATGAAACCAGCTATCGTCGCATGATCGGTACAAACTACGATACCGATGACGGACTGACCGACCCAACGGTGGAGTACAACAATTACTACAACCTTAACTACAACCGTAAAGGGCGTATTCAGGTCAACATCACCCAGCAGCTCGGCGATTACGGCTCCGTTTTCCTGAGCGGCAGCCGCCAAACCTACTGGCGTACCAATGACATCAACTCATTGTGGCAGGTGGGGTACAGCGGCAACTTGAAGGGGGTGAGTTACAGCCTGTCCTTCAACTACAACAAAAGTCCCGGACTGGTGGAGCCAGACAAACGCGCCGCCTTAAACGTGTCCATTCCTATTGGACAATGGTTGTCCGGCGGCGGCAAAGAGTCGGATATCACCCGCTCGGGTAACACGGCCTATGCCACTTATGCGGCAAATACCGACTGGCACGGACAGACAACGCATCAGGCCGGTATTAACGGCACGTTGTTGGATGATAACAACCTGAACTACAGCGTGCTGCAAGGCTACGGCAATCACGGCGTCGGCGGCAGCGGCTATGCCAGCCTGAACTATCAGGGACGCCACGGTAACTCCAACGTCGGCTACAACTATGGCAAGCGATACCGGCAGGTTAACTACGGCCTGAGCGGCGGCCTTGTGGCGCATGACAGCGGCCTCACGCTAAGCCAGCCGCTGGGGGCCACCAACGTATTGATTAAAGCGCCGGGCGCCAGCGACGTTAACGTAGAAAGCGTGACCGGTGTGAGCACCGACTGGCGCGGCTACGCCGTTATTCCCTACGCGATGACCTACCACCGCAACCGTATTGCTCTCGATACCACCACGCTGAAGGATAACGCCGATCTGGATGATGCCGTTGTGAACGTGGTGCCGACTCAAGGGGCGTTGGTGCGCGCCGAATTCAAAACGCATATCGGTTCACGCGCGCTGCTGACGCTGATCCGGTCTGACGGGCAGCCGATGCCGTTCGGGTCTGCGGTTTCAACCAATGACGGCCGCTCCGACAGCATCGTCGGCGATAATGGCCAGGTCTATTTATCCGGCTTGCCGTCCACGGGCAAACTCAACGTGAAGTGGGGCGATGCGACGACTGAACAGTGCGTCGTTCCTTATTCACTGCCGAAAGATAGTGCAACGAAAGCGATTAGTTATGCCAAAGTGAGGTGCCAGTAATGCGTCAATTAACAACATCGAAATCGCTTCGGACGGCTAGAAGAGCTGGGTGGCCGAAACGGCTTTCTATCATGTTGCCCTTACTGACGTTTCCCCTTATCGGTGAATGCGGCAGCGATCTGACGCTGACGTTCAGCGGGGCAATCAGCTACAGCGGCCCGGCAGATGACGTGTCCATCGGCCAGCAGATCGGCCCGGCTTGGTCGGCGGGCAACAAAAACGTCTATATGTGTAACAACTCAAGCAAGGCCACTGCCAAAGCTTATGTCTCCGCCGTGCGTCCCAGCACGGGATTAACGACGACCATCAACGGCGTGAATTATATTATTTACGACTCGGGCACGCCGGGCATCGGCTTGGTGGTAGGCGTGAAGGATTCGAACGCCACGAACTATTCCGCGCTGACGACGACGCGAAACCAGTGGTATCCGGCCCCGGGGACCAACACCGTGCCGTATAACGGCATCGGTGGTTACGGTAAGGTCACGTTGGTTAAAACCAGCGGTCACTTACAGACCGGGACGACAACGCTGGCTGCGCAGAATATTGCGATCGTGCAATGTTATGGCACCGACGGCTCCGCTACCGACTCCGCGTACATCAAAGTCGCCCAGACCCAGATTACAGTTGCCGCGACCGGTTGTACCGTGCAGTCCGGCGCGAATCGCGTGATTGACATGGGGAATGTCTCTACCGGCAGCCTGCCCTCCGTGGGCAGCCAGTCGGCGGCGAAATCGACGTCTATCGGGTTGTCCTGCGATACGGGCATCCATGTGGCGGCGACGATCTCCGACCAGAGCAATACCGCGAATACCAGCAACATCATCGGGCTGACCAGCGCCTCAACGGCTAAAGGCATCGGCATTCAGGCGTATTACAACGGCAGCTCCACGCCGGTGAGTCTGGGGCCGGACGACTCCAGTAAGGGGAACACCAACCAGTTCTCCATCGCCGATATTTCCACTCAGGGGCAGTCTGTGACGGTTCCGCTCACGTTCAAATATGTACGAACCGGCGATATGACCGCAGGAACGGCCAACGGTCTGGTCGGTGTGACGTTCTCCTATCAGTGAGGCCATTATGACAATTCATCGAGTAATTCTGGGGAGCGTGGCGCTCAGTATCATGGCCGGTTCGCCGGTTGCCTCCGCCTATGACTCGTATATCCAGATCAATGGCAATTTGACGTCGAACACCTGTTCGGTCAGTACTGCTTCGCAGAACAAAACGGTCAATCTTGGCTCGGTGGCGACGAAACAATTCTTTGACGGAGGCTCCCGAGCGCTGACGCCGGTGCGTTTCACCCTCGCTCTGGAGAACTGCGGCGCGGCCGTCACCGCCGTCTCCACCACCTTCACCGGTACGGCGAATAAAGATGATGCGACGCTGCTGGCGCTGAACAGCAGCAGCACCGCGACCAACGTCGGGATTGCGATTTTGGATAAAGATCGCAACCGTATCTCGCTTGGCAACGCCAGCGAGCAGTATGCGCTGACCGCCAGTGCCAGCAGCGTGCAACTGGTGTTTTACGGCCAGTACGTGGCGACGCAGAGTAGCGTGACCGCGGGTACGGCCAATGGCGACGCGACTTTCACGCTGACCTATCAGTAACAGCGTCTGAAAACGCATAGGGAAAAGACCGCGCCCTTGATGTACGAACGGCGGGACCATCGTTGTCTTTAGCCGTAACGACATGCGCCGGCGCGGCGACTTCTTGCTCTGAGCTCCCATAGGACTGGGCATTGGCGGGACGGGAATAGCCGTCCTGCTTTCTTGCCGGGAACGACAATCACGTGATGCATCTCCCGCAGACTGAAAGATAACGACCATAAGGACGAATAGTGATGAACCTGACGGTGGCGACACTCATCGAACGCCTAAAAAAACAGCTTGGATGGCTATGTTTGGCGGCGGGCGTTTTTTTTTCCCCGACAACCTTTGCCACGTTGTGTAATACGGCAACCGGCTCGCCAGTGAGTTATGACTTTGATTTCAATTTTTCCTCGCAGCAAAACTATGTCGGCTACACCACCGGCTGGAATCAGAAGTCGGACAGCGGCTCCTATGTGATCAGCGGGGGATGCAATAACAAAGACACCGTTTACTACACCGCTCAGGCCGGTTCGGCGCTGAGTTTCTCTTTCTCGGACGGCTCCGCCAACTGGTACGACATCACCGGCAATGATTATTTGCAGATTGCCTCGCGGATCTATGTCTACAACGCTTCCGGCAGCAGCACTTACCATAATGTTCCATTTACCGACTTATCGAATAACTGCAATGGAAAGTGCGGCGGGACGGCAACGACGGGCAGTCGGGTACAGGTCAGTTTCCGTATTAAACGCAAGTTTGTCGGCATGACGACGCTGCCGTCGATCCCGGTTTTTTACTTATACGGCAATCAGGGCGGAACGGGGCAGGGCACCGGCTCTCCGCTCGTGGTCGGATACCTGAGCGGCACGATGACGGTGCCGCAAAGCTGTGAATTGAATGCTGGGCAGGTAATCGCCATCGACTTCGGCAATATCTCCACCGGCGCGTTTAAAACCGCGGGTGCCAAGCCTGACGGCGTCAGCGCCGTGACCCGCACGATCGCGATTGCCTGCAATGGCATTGAGGCCCAGTCCAATTTGTCGCTGCGCGTGCAGGCCGATACGGTGTCGGGCAATGCGATTGTCTCGAATAACAGCGACGTCGGTTTTGTGGTGACCAATAGCAGCGACAGTGCGCTGACGCCGAACAATATCTCCAGCGTACTGCCTTTCACGCTGGACAGTAATGAAAGCGCCAACGTCACGGTGAAAGTTTATCCGGTCAGCGTGACCGGCAATACGCCGCAGGCGGGCGTCGTCACCGCGTTGGCCTACCTGCGCGTCGATTTTGATTGAGGGAGGGATAATATTCATGTCGCCGGATAATTTTCGCGGTCTCGCCACCGCCGCTTTCATTGTGCAGGCCGTTGGGCTGTGGGGATGTTTACCGTCCGCTCGCGCGGATCTGGGATCGACCAACCTCCAGCTCAGCGCGACGCTGGTGTCCAACAGCTGTTCAGTCAGCGTGGGGTCGCAGGAGCAAACCGTGAATATGGGCACGCTGGCGACCAAGCAGTTCGCCGTCAATAAGACAGGCGCAGCCCCGGTACGATTCGTGGTGAACTTGGAAAGCTGCGGTTCGGCGGCGTCTTCGGTCACCGCCACTTTCTCCGGCACGGCGGATGCGAACGATTCGACGCTGCTGGCGCTCAACTCGGGGAGCACCGCGACGCACGTGGGGATCGCCATTTTGGATAAGGATCGTCAACGCATCCCGCTTGGCAACGCCAGCGAGCAATATCCGCTCACTGCCGGCGCCAGCAACGCGCAGCTGGTGTTTTATGGTCAATACATCGCGACGCAAAGCAGCGTCACCGCAGGCACCGCCAACGGCGATGTGACCTTTACTTTGAGTTATCTGTAAGCGCGCACGACCGGCGGCGACGGCGTCGTGCCGCCGCCGGTCCGACCGTGACCGCTCTTCGTTCCCGCTTTTCTCTTCCCGCCTGTGTCCTGTCGCCGCCTGCCTGAGGGAGGCGTACGTGACGCCGACGCGGCTCTGGTATCCCCGGCGTTAATGGCATAAGGTTTAAGACGTTTGCCGCTCTCAGAACGCGTAAGCGCTCTCATGCTTGTTGTCGTCTGGCCATCTTCCGATGGCGTGCGCCTTCTCACATGAACGAGGCGGCTTGTGACGCATGGCGTGCGATAGCCCCCGGGCAACGACGCGTCCCCCCTACTTGATAAGGAATCTGATGATGACCTCTCTGCTTTTCATTCTTCGAATTATTCTGCGGTAATTCTCATTTAGTGCGATTGTCGTGATTTTTTGTCAACTTGATGAAAGTGAAAACGGCTTAGATGCCAGTCAGCGCTTTAGTATCAAAATTAGAGATGTCGAATATGGAAATTTATAACTACATTGCCTTCTTCATTTTTTCTTTCGTCGCCAGTATTACTCCAGGACCGGCTAATATCGCGATATTCAGCCAGTCATCAAAAAGCGATTGGAAGAAAACGATTCCTTTTTCCCTAGGTATTACGACGGGTTTTGGTGTGGTTCTTTACGCCAGCGCATATATTTATTTGTCGGGAGCTAAGGCAGATGAAAGAATTATGTATCTTCTGAAAATAGTAGGCTCGATTTATTTGTTGTGGATAAGTTATCAGATTATTCGATCCAGTGCTGACTTGCCCTCAGAAGAAAATAAACCGACGCTCTCTTTCTCCAGTGGATTACTTATTCATCCATTGAGCTATAAGGCTTGGTTGTTCGCTATTCTTTCCTATAGTTCTTTTGTCGCAAGCGCATACCAACAACACATCGTCGTTTATGCTGTCCTTTTTTTCATCTCTTCCATCATCTCATTGATACCCTGGATGGCGCTGGGGCATATCGCAGGGCACTATTTAAGTTCTAGAAAAATAGAGTTGATCAATAAGATATCTGGTTGGACGTTAATCATTCTGGTGATCTATGTATGGGTCATCTAGCTGATCCAAAGTGTGTTGGTTTGCGTATCCCTGGGCAATGATGGCTATCATGGCATCATTGGGAGGAGCACTATCTGTCCAGGCAGAGGCCCACAGCTTAGCCTGTTTAAGGGCAAAAACAATCTGCTCTTCAGTGAATCGTGATCTTTTCGTCGGCACCACCTCCGTTCAGGGGAGTGTTTATCATGCCGAAATTCTGTTTCTGAA
>NZ_CAMKXG010000125.1 GCF_946477055.1 Lonsdalea britannica
CTTGCTGTTTTATGACCCTTTCCTCTTCAGATATCACGCCAGCATTAGCTGAACTTATCGTGACCAGTGCGCCGCCTGACGACGCCATCAACGCGGCGCGTCAGGGAGTGATCGATTTTGTCGCCTCGGCGCTGCCCGTCACGCAAGGGGCGGTCGCCGATACGGGACTCAACGCCCTGAAACAAGTGTTCAGCGGTGACGACAGCCTGTCGCACAGTCTGCGGCTCGGCTACGCCGGACATGCGCTGGACTTTGATGACTTCCACCCGGCGTTTCGCGGTCATCCCAGCACGGTGATCCTGCCCGCGCTTTTCGCACTGGCGGCGGAAATCCCCACCGTGACGGAGACGGATTTTCTCACCGCGTATGTCATCGGCGTCGAAGTGGCAGGCCGCAGCGGTCTGGCCTCGGGTCCCCGCCACTACGCGCAGGGATTCCATAACACGGCGACGCTGGGGACGCTCGCCGCCGCGGCTGCCGCTTCGCGACTGGCGAACGCCAGCGTGACGCAAACCCAAAATAGTCTGGGCCTCGCCGCGACGCAGGCCGCCGGGCTGAGAGCGCAATTCGGGAGCGACGCCAAACCGCTGCATGCCGGACTGGCGGCCCGCGCTGGTCTTACCGCCGTGAAGCTGGCATTAGCCGGATTCGCAGGCAATCCACAACAGGTTCTGGGAGCCTTTCTCGCCACCCACGGCGAAGGACAGCAGCAGCCAGAACGCTGGACCGCAGACTGGGGCCAGCCGTGGCGAATCCTTTCCCCCGGACTGGAATTCAAACGCTTTGCCACCTGTAGCGGGACCCACAGTGCGGCAGACGCTGCGCTGAGACTCAGGGCGCAGTGGCTCGCGCGATATGCTGCCAGCGGCCGGTCGCTGACTGAGGATATCGACCATATCACCGTCCGTTTTCCCCCGGGAGGCGATACCGCCCCGTTCATCCGGCGAGCCACAACCGGTATAGAAGCGCGCTTCAGCCTCGAATATGTTATTGCGACCGCGCTGGTGGACGGCTCGCAGTCGCTAATGCGCTTCGGCCCCGAACCGGTCGATCCCGTTATTTCCACGCTGGCCGATCGCGTGACGCGCAGTGCGGACCCCAGCGCGCCGCCGGACGAGCTGAATCCTAAGGCGCGTTTCCATGAGGTCACGCTCTATTTGCGCGACGGGGAACAACTGACAGCCCGCGTCACCCGTCAGGACACCCTTGCGCACCCGGCTGACCTTGGCGAAAAACTCCGGCAAAATCTCGCGACGCTGCCCCAGCTAGACAGTGAACAAGTGCTCGAACAGTGCCGACTGCAACGCTCGGGCGACCTGCGTGCGCTGTTACCGCTGCTGCTCAATTAAGGTCGAAGCACGGCCTTTTCCTGCCGCTCGGCGAGCGTGAGACATAAAAAAATCCGGCGGCACGAATGCCCCGGATTTTTATCTTGTCGTTGATACGCAGGCGCTTATTTTTGCCTGCGCATCCTCGCCGTCAGCTTATTTTTTCTTCGCTTTCGGGTTCGGCAAGTCGGTGATGCTGCCTTCGTACACTTCCGCCGCCAGCCCGATAGATTCGTGCAGCGTCGGGTGAGCATGGATCGTCAACGCGATATCTTCCGCGTCGCAGCCCATTTCGATAGCCAGACCGATTTCACCCAGCAGTTCGCCGCCGTTGGTCCCGACGATTGCCCCACCGATGATACGATGGCTTTCTTTTTCGAAGATCAGCTTGGTCATGCCGTCCGCACAGTCGGAAGCGATGGCACGGCCTGATGCCGCCCAAGGGAAGATCGCGGTTTCATAGCTGATACCCTTCTCTTTCGCTTCTTTCTCTGTCAGACCCACCCACGCCACTTCCGGTTCGGTATAGGCGATGGACGGGATCACTTTCGGATCGAAGTAATGTTTCTTACCGGCAATGACTTCTGCGGCAACGTGACCTTCATGTACGCCTTTGTGCGCCAGCATCGGCTGACCGACGATATCGCCGATAGCGTAGATGTGCGGCACATTGGTGCGCATCTGTTTGTCGACGTGGATAAAGCCGCGATCGTCAACTTCAACGCCAGCCTGACCCGCATCCAGCAGTTTGCCGTTCGGCACACGGCCGATAGCGACCAGCACCGCGTCATAACGCTGCGGTTCCGCCGGTGCGTTTTTCCCTTCCATCGTGACGTAGATGCCGTCTTCTTTGGCTTCTACCGCGGTCACTTTGGTTTCCAGCATCATGCCGAACTTCTTGCTGATGCGTTTGGTGAAGGTTTTCACGACGTCTTTATCGGCAGCCGGGATCACCTGATCGAACATTTCAACGACGTCGATCTTGGAACCCAGCGCGTGGTATACGGTCCCCATTTCCAGACCGATGATACCGCCGCCCATGATCAGCATGCGTTCCGGGACGGTTTTCAGCTCCAGCGCATCGGTGGAGTCCCATACGCGCGGATCTTCATGCGGAATAAACGGCAGCTGGATCGGACGGGAGCCTGCGGCCACGATCGCGTTATCGAAGTTGATGGTGGTGTTGCCGCCTTCGCCTTCCACGACCAGCGTGTTCGCGCCGGTGAATTTGCCCAGACCATTAACGACTTTGACTTTACGGCCTTTCGCCATACCCGCCAGACCGCCGGTCAGCTGGTTGATGACTTTTTCTTTCCAGGAGCGAATCTTGTCGATGTCGGTCTGAGGTTCGCCGAACACGATACCGTGCGTGGCAAGCGCCTTAGCTTCTTCGATGACTTTCGCAACGTGCAGTAAAGCTTTGGAAGGGATACATCCGACGTTGAGGCAAACCCCGCCCAACGTGGAATAGCGTTCTACCAGTACGGTGTCCAGACCTAAGTCCGCGCAACGGAACGCCGCAGAATAACCTGCAGGGCCCGCGCCAAGCACCACCACCTGGGCTTTAATTTCAGTACTCATCATGACCTCTTGTTTTGTTTGTCCGGCGGTCAGACGTGGTTGTAATGGATCAGTACGCCCGTCATCCACCGGGACGCCCCACACTGACATTGAGTTTACAGAGTTGTTAACGCTCTGCAAGGCGAGCCAGGAGGATCTGCGTCTCAAACATGCCGCGGCGAACAGCTTGCCGCCACGGCATCGACGTTAGCCAAAAGACCGGCCCGCAGGCCGGTCCCAGCAGTTACATCACCAGACGACGAATATCAGACATCACATTGTTGATGAAGCTGATGAAACGCGCGCCGTCCGCACCGTCGATAACACGGTGGTCGAATGACAGAGACAGTGGCAGCATCAGGCGCGGCGCGAACTCTTTGCCGTTCCAGACCGGCTTGGTCGCCGATTTGGAAACGCCAAGGATAGCCACTTCCGGTGCATTAACGATCGGCGTGAACGCCGTGGTGCCAAGACCGCCCAGGCTGGAAATGGTGAAGCATCCGCCCTGCATGTCAGAAGCCGTCAGCTTGCCTGCGCGGGCTTTTTTGGAGATTTCCATCAGTTCGCGAGACAATTCGACGATGCCTTTTTTGTTCACATCACGGAACACCGGCACAACCAGACCGTTCGGCGTATCCACCGCAACACCGACGTTGACGTATTTTTTCAGCGTCAGACGCTGACCGTCTTCGGACAGGGAGCTGTTGAAACGCGGGAACTCTTCCAACGCTTTCGCGACGGCTTTCATGATGAACACGACAGGCGTGATCTTCACGTCCAGTTTCTTCTTCTCGGCTTCCACGTTCTGCTGTTTGCGGAACGCTTCGACTTCGGTGATATCCGCTTCATCGAACTGCGTTACGTGCGGGATCATCACCCAGTTACGATGCAGGTTGGCGCCGGAGATCTTCTGAATACGACCCAGTTCCACTTCTTCGACTTCGCCGAATTTGCTGAAGTCGACCTTCGGCCAAGGCAGCAGACCAGGCAGAGAACCACCCGCAGCACCCGCCGCCGGAGCGGATTCAGCGCGTTTCACCGCGTCTTTCACGTAAGCCTGAACGTCTTCGCGCAGGATACGGCCTTTACGACCCGTTCCTTTCACTTTCGCCAGGTTGACGCCGAACTCGCGCGCCAGACGACGGATGACCGGCGTCGCATGCACGTAGGCATCGTTCTCAGCAAACTCGCCTTTCGCACTGGCGGCCGGAGCAGCGGCTGGCGCTGCTTTGGCCGGTGCGGCTGCCGTCGTTTCCGCTTTCGCGGCCGGAGCCGGTGCCGCCGCCGGGGCGGCGCCTTCGACTTCAAAGACCATGATCAGAGAGCCGGTTTTCACCTTGTCGCCGACAGCGATCTTGATCTCTTTGACCGTACCCGCGAACGGCGCCGGGACTTCCATGGAAGCCTTGTCGCCTTCCACGGTGATCACAGACTGTTCTGCCGTGACTTTGTCGCCTACGCTGACCATCACTTCGGTGACTTCAACTTCGTCGCCGCCGATATCCGGGACGTTGACGTCTTTCGCGGCAGAACCGGTGCTGGCGGCGGCTGCCGGAGCAGCCGCAGGCTGGCTTGCCTGTGCGGCTGGCGCAGCGCCTGCCACTTCAAACACCATGATCAGAGAGCCGGTTTTCACCTTGTCGCCCGTCGCGATCTTGATTTCTTTGACCACACCCGCGAACGGCGCCGGGACTTCCATAGAGGCTTTGTCGCCTTCTACGGTGATCAGAGACTGCTCGGCTTCCACGCTGTCGCCGACTTTTACCATCACTTCGGTCACTTCGACTTCGTCGCCGCCGATGTCCGGTACTTCGACGTCTTTCACTGCGCTGGCTGCGGCCGGAGCCGCCGGTGCCGCTTCCGGCTGTGCTGCTGCCGGAGCCGGGGCTTCCGCCGCGCTGTCTGCCGAATCAAAGACCATGATCAGAGAGCCAGTGGAGACTTTGTCGCCGACGGCAATCTTGATTTCTTTCACCACGCCCGCCTGAGGGGAAGGCACTTCCATGGAGGCCTTGTCGCCTTCCACCGTAATCAGCGACTGTTCTGCTTCAACAGTGTCGCCGACTTTCACCATTACTTCGGTGATTTCAACTTCGTCCGAACCGATATCCGGAACATTGATTTCGATAGCCATGTAATCTTGCCCTCTTATGCCAGACGCGGGTTAACTTTCTCAGGGTCGATGTTGAATTTCTTGATGGCTTCAGCCACTACAGAAGCTTCAACTTCGCCGCGTTTAGCCAGCTCGCCCAGTGCGGCGACAACCACGTAAGACGCATCCACTTCGAAGTGGTGACGCAGGTTCTCACGGCTGTCGGAGCGACCAAAGCCGTCCGTACCCAGAACGCGGTAATCGCTGGCCGGGATGTAAGTACGTACCTGCTCGGCAAACAGCTTCATGTAGTCGGTAGACGCCACGGCTGGCGCTTCGCTCATCACCTGGGCGATGTACGGTACGCGCGGCGTTTCGGCCGGGTGCAGCATGTTCCAACGTTCGCAGTCCTGACCGTCGCGAGCCAGTTCGGTGAAGGACGTCACGCTATAGACATCGGAGCCGATGCCGTAGTCCTTGGACAGGATCACAGCGGCTTCGCGGACATGGCGCAGAATGGAGCCGGAGCCCAGCAGCTGTACCTTGCCTTTGCTGCCTTCTACCGTTTCCAGCTTGTAGATACCTTTGCGGATGCCGTCTTCGGCGCCCTGCGGCATAGCTGGCATGTGGTAGTTTTCGTTCAGCGTCGTGATGTAATAATAAACGTTCTCTTGCGCTTCGCCGTACATACGATGCAGACCGTCATGCATGATGACAGCGACTTCGTAGGCGAACGCCGGATCGTAGGAGATACAGTTCGGGATAGTCAGAGACTGAATGTGGCTGTGACCATCTTCGTGCTGCAGACCTTCGCCGTTTAGCGTCGTACGACCGGAGGTACCGCCGATCAGGAAGCCGCGCGCCTGCTGGTCGCCAGCAGCCCAGCACAGGTCGCCGATACGCTGGAACCCGAACATGGAGTAGTAGATATAGAACGGAATCATCGGCAGGTCGTTGGTGCTGTATGACGTTGCCGCCGCCAGCCAGGATGCGCCTGCGCCCAGTTCGTTGATCCCTTCCTGCAGAATCTGACCTTTCTCGTCTTCTTTGTAGTACGCCACCTGCTCACGGTCCTGCGGGGTGTACTGCTGGCCGTTCGGGCTGTAGATACCGATCTGACGGAACAGACCTTCCATACCGAAGGTACGCGCTTCATCCGCGATGATCGGCACCAGACGATCTTTGATCGACTTGTTCTTCAGCATCACGTTCAGGGCACGAACGAAAGCGATGGTGGTGGAGATCTCTTTGTTCTGCTCTTCCAGCAGGGGACCGAAGTCTTCCAGCGTCGGCAGATCCAAAGAACCGCTGAAGTTAGGCTGACGAGACGGCACGTAGCCTTCCAGCGCCTGACGACGTTCGTGCAGGTATTTGTGCTCTTCGGAATCTTTATCGAAGGTCAGCAGAGGCAGTTTTTCCAGCTCTTCGTCTTTGACCGGCACGTTGAAACGGTCGCGGAAGTAGCGAACGCCTTCCATGTTGATCTTCTTGACCTGGTGAGCAATGTTCTTGCCTTCGGCCGCATCGCCCATACCGTAACCCTTGATGGTATGCGCCAGAATAACGATCGGTTTGCCTTTGGTGTCCTGCGCTTTTTTCAGCGCTGCGTAGACTTTCTTCGGATCGTGGCCGCCGCGGTTCAATGCCCAGATTTCATCATCAGTCCAGTCTTTGACCAGCGCTGCGGTTTCCGGATATTTACCGAAGAAGTGCTCACGCACGTAGGCGCCGTTTTTCGATTTGAAGGTCTGGTAGTCGCCATCCACGGTTTCGTTCATCAGCTGAATCAGCTTACCGCTGGTGTCTTTACGCAGCAGCTCATCCCAACGACCGCCCCAGATAACCTTGATCACTTCCCAGCCAGCGCCGCCGAACACGCCTTCCAGCTCGTTGATGATCTTGCCGTTACCGGTAACCGGACCGTCCAGACGCTGCAGGTTGCAGTTGATGACGAAGACCAGGTTGTCCAGTTTTTCACGGGTGGCGATGGTGATGGCGCCTTTGGATTCCGGCTCATCCATCTCACCGTCGCCCAGGAAGGCGTAGACGGTCTGTTTAGAGGTATCTTTCAGACCACGGTGTTCCAGGTATTTCAGGAACTTGGCCTGATAGATCGCACCGATAGGACCCAGACCCATAGAAACGGTCGGGAACTGCCAGAATTCAGGCATCAGTTTCGGGTGCGGATAGGAAGACAGGCCGTGGCCGTGTACTTCCTGACGGAAGTTGTTCATCTGCTCTTCGGTCAGACGACCTTCGACAAATGCGCGAGCGTAAACGCCCGGGGAGATGTGTCCCTGGAAGTAAACCAGATCGCCGCCGTCCTGCGCGTTGCGTGCGCGGAAGAAGTGGTTGAAACACACTTCGTAGAAGGTGGCGGAGGACTGATAGGACGCCATGTGGCCGCCCAGTTCCAAATCTTTCTTAGAAGCGCGCAGTACGGTCATGACCGCATTCCAACGGATCGTTGAACGAATACGGCGCTCCAGATCAAGGTTGCCCGGATAGGCAGGTTCGTCTTCAACGGCGATGCTGTTGATGTAACTGCTGCTTGCGCTGCCGGCAGCGGTTTTCACGCCGCCTTTACGTGCTTCGCTCAGAACCTGATCAATCAGGAACTGCGCGCGCTCAACACCTTCTTCACGGATAACCGATTCGATCGCCTGCAGCCAGTCACGCGTTTCGATCGGATCCACGTCATTGTTCAAACGTTCTGACATGGTCTATTCCTTATCTGTTTCTAATTCAGTTGATTTGTCTGGAGCCTGTCTTCATACACTCTGCGCCCATAGGGTTAAAAGCGCAGGAAGACAGGCTCATCGTCTCGTATTTCGCAAACGGCGCCTCGGTGAAAGCACCTAGTCCTTGCGTTGCTGGAGCCGACGCAATGAGCGTTCTCGCCGGCTGTGTTCCCGGTTCAGTTCCAGCAATATTTCCTCTATAAACGCCAGATGACGGTGTGAAGCTTCGCGCGCCTGCTCCGGCTCACGAGCGACTATCGCCTCAAAAATTCTGGCGCGATGACTACTCACCTTGGCCAACACTTCGCGACTCAGGTAGAGCAATTCGAAATTCTGTCTTACGTTCTGTTCCAGCATAGGCCCCATGCATCGCAAGAGGTGCAGCAGGACCACGTTATGCGTCGCTTCCGTGACCGCGACCTGATAGTGCATAACGGCTTCCGCTTCTGCGTCCAAATCGCCGGAATCACGCGCTTGTTCGATCAAAAGATGGCATTCCCGAATGCGTTGCAAATCGGACTCAGTGCCGCGTAGCGCCGCGTAATACGCTGCGATGCCTTCCAATGCATGACGGGTTTCAAGAAGATCGAACTGTGATTCAGGATGATTGCTGAGCAGCTCAGCCAGCGGGTCGCTGACGCTCTGCCACAAATTGGTCTGGACAAACGTGCCGCCGCCCTGACGACGTAGCAACAGCCCTTTCCCTTCAAGCCGTTGAATGGCCTCTCTGAGAGAAGGACGTGATACCTCAAACTGTTTGGCGAGCTCACGTTCCGGAGGAAGTTTTTCACCGGGCCGCAAAGTCCCTTCGAGGATCAGAAACTCCAGTTGCTGTTCAATCACATCTGATAGTTTGGGCTGACGGATCTTGCTGTATGCCATGGCGAAATTTTCTCGGCGAAAAGCGCGGAGTTAATTGGTAATACCAATTTAAAAAACGTGGCGTCAAAGTAACAAAGTATTCACCTTCTGTCTATATGATTACTATGACAATTGCCCTATCGCTATAGTTTTTAACAACCAAGTCAAACTAATGAGTAATTACGCTAATAGGTCATTGGTATTACCAATATTTCCCACGCCGTCGCTGTAACTTTTCATGAACAAAACTCTAGCAGCTGAAACGATTAAATCCTCCATAACGGAATAAAAACCGCATTTATTGCATAATAATTCACATAGACGTCAACATTGAACTATTCGCATTCAAATTAAATGTTAAGCATTACATGACAATTACAGGATAGAACCCGCGGAAGGTATCGAAAAGGTAACGGGGAGTTTTTGGTTTGGCTTTGGACCACACAACGAATAAATCAGTGCAATTATCGGCACTTATCACTATTCTCTGACCAACGGTAGTAGGAAGGTTATTTTCTTCTCTCCGCAGTCGTAAACTTAAAACAACACCAATGTAAAGCTGCCAACACTTTGGCGGTGCTCTCAAGACTTTCATATAGATAGGCAGAAGGTAAAAGCCATGCAAAATCAACAAGACGGAACGCTAAAGCGTGGATTAAAAAACCGTCATATCCAGTTGATTGCTCTCGGCGGTGCAGTGGGAACGGGACTGTTTCTCGGTATCGCACAGACAATCAAAATGGCGGGACCTTCAGTTCTGCTGGGCTACGCTATCGGCGGTATTATCGCGTTCTTCATCATGCGTCAGCTGGGGGAGATGTCGGTTGAGGAACCTGTAGCAGGCTCTTTCAGCCACTTCGCTTACAAATATTGGGGTAACTTTGCCGGATTCGCCTCAGGTTGGAACTATTGGGTGCTGTACGTTCTCGTGGCGATGGCCGAGCTCAGCGCCGTCGGCATCTACGTTCAGTATTGGTGGCCAAGTATCCCGACCTGGGTTTCCGCCGCCGTCTTCTTCATGGTCATCAACGCCATCAACCTCGCTAACGTGAAGATTTACGGGGAAATGGAGTTCTGGTTCGCCCTGATTAAGGTGAGCGCCATCATCGGCATGATCGCTTTCGGCGGCTGGCTATTGTTCAGCGGACATGGCGGCCCCGAAGCCACGGTAACTAACCTGTGGAATCAGGGCGGGTTCTTCCCTAACGGGATCATGGGCCTGGTCATGGCGATGGCGGTTATCATGTTCTCCTTCGGCGGCCTGGAGCTTGTCGGCATCACCGCAGCAGAAGCGGACGATCCTGAAAAAAGCATTCCTCGCGCCACCAATCAGGTGATCTACCGCATCCTGATTTTCTACATCGGCTCCCTGACGATTCTGCTGTCATTGTATCCGTGGGGCAAAGTCGTAGAAGGCGGCAGCCCTTTCGTGATGATTTTCCATGAGCTAAACAGCGATGTAGTCGCCACTATCCTGAACGTTGTCGT
>NZ_CAMKXG010000126.1 GCF_946477055.1 Lonsdalea britannica
ACCGACCACCTTTGAGCAAGATCACAACACGTAGGATGGCACCTGGGTCAGACTGGTAATATTACAGGGGAAGTTAACGCTGGCGATACTCTCAGAACACGGTGTGCCCCTCTCAACGCAGAATCTCTCCCAGGACCACTCGTCCCCTTATATCGAACCACAGCAGCGCTATCGCGTCATGGAATGCTCCGACGATATACGCTGTCAACTGAGCTTCTACTGCCGTCCTGACGATTATTTCCAGAAAAAATATGGTTTGACCCGCACGCATTCTGAGGTCGTTGATGCCCTGCGTTTAATGGATAGCGGCAAGGCATTGGATCTCGGCTGCGGTCGCGGGCGTAATGCCCTTTATCTTCATCAGAAAGGCTGGGATGTCACCGCATGGGACAAAAGTCCTGAAAGTATCAGCGCATTGAACCATATCATTGAGCAAGAACATCTCGGCGAGATTCGGGCCAGTGAGCATGATATTAATCTCGCCGACATTGTTGACGCCTACGACATGATTTTGTCGACCGTCGTGTTTATGTTTCTTGATCGTTCCCGCATACCGGCCATTATTCGGAATATGCAGCAACATACTGCCGACAGGGGATACAACCTGATTGTCGCAGCGATGTCGACCGAGGATTATCCCTGCCCACTGCCCTTTTCATTCACGTTTAAAGAGGAAGAGCTGCGCCGCTATTACGAAGCCTGGGCCATTGTGAAATACAATGAGGATATAGGGGAGTTGCATAAAACAGATGCGGATGGAAAACGTATCAAACTGCGTTTCGCCACGTTACTCGCGCGCAAACCACGTTGAGACACGGCCGGGGACCGACCCCGGCACAGAACATAAATCTAGGCGCGATTAGCTGGCTTTCAGCTCGGTCGCTTTGCGGTAAGCCACCAGATCTTCGATAGTCAGAACCGGCATATCATGCTGCTGACCGAAGGCAATGACCTCCGGCGCGCGCGCCATGGAACCGTCGTCATTAGTCAGCTCACACAGCACCCCAAACGGCTTCAGACCCGCCAGCGTCATCAAATCGACGGTCGCTTCAGTGTGACCGCCGCGAACCAGCACGCCGCCCGGCTGTGCGCGCAGAGGGAAAACGTGACCGGGACGATTCAGATCGCTGGCGCGGGCATCGTCGGCCGTCGCAGCACGCACAGTCGTCAGGCGGTCTGCAGCGGATACGCCGGTCGTCACGCCTTCAGCCGCTTCGATTGTGACCGTAAACGCCGTTTGATAATGGCTGGAGTTGTGCTCAACCATCATCGGCAATTCCAATTTTTGTCTGCGCTCGTCAGTCAGGCACAGGCAAACAATTCCACTGCCGTGGCGAATGGTCAGCGCCATCTGCTGGACGGTCATGTGTTCGGCGGAAAAAATCATATCGCCTTCATTTTCACGATCTTCATCGTCGAGCACCATGACGCCACGCCCTTGACGCAGCGCTTCGAGCGCACGTTCAACGCGTTCAGTCGGTGTACCGTATTGAGAAAGCAAAGTCTGATTCATGGTAAAAAACCCTCACTATTTTCTATGGATTACCAGAATCAGGGCTAACTTGAGGAGTGGCATCGAAGGCATGGAAATACGATCAATGCTAAAAAAATAACGCGGGCAGGCTCAGCCTGACGGATACCGTTACTCTCTCCCATCCGGACTTTAACCGTCGGCCCCGGAATTTCACCGGATCTGCTGACCTCAAACCCAATATGACAGTCTGAGCGCTCGCGGGCTTCCAACCTCATACGTGGTATGGACTGGTTTACCGCCGGTGGGGAATTACGCCCCGCCCTGAGAATAAGCGGGTTTACTATAACGCTAACGATTTTGCAGGGCAACGGGTATAAGGGCTCTCATGAGCAATAACCGCTGCGCTGGCGCAGTTTAGGTTTATACAATGCCTGGCAGGCATTACACTTAGCTATCAACAGCACTCTTTCCGTCTAACCCATCAGGAAAATCATCATGATTGACCCTAAAAAGATAGAGCAAATCGCCCGTCAGATGCACGAATCCATGCCCAAAGGAATTCGCGAACTTGGCGAGGATATGGAGAAAAAGATCCGTCAGGTTCTGCAATCGCAGCTATCCCGTCTGGATCTTGTCAACCGGGAAGAATTTGACGTGCAGACACAGGTTCTGCTGCGCACGCGTGAAAAGCTGACGCGACTGGAACAACGACTGGACGAACTGGAAGCCAAATCAGCATCGACCGTAGAGCCCAAAGCAGAGCCGCCGGTCGCACAAGGTCAAGAATAGTCGTTCGCCACCCCAGCCAGCAAAAGCAAAGTGGGCTTTCATGGTTCCCATGTAACAACGGGTTGTCATGCGACCCAAGCCAATCAGGCGCAAAGAAAAAGCCTCCGCAAGCGGAGGCTTTTTACTGTGTATCTTTAGCAAACACGGCAGTGCTAAACCGTTAGTTGAGCACTTCGCGGATACGTGATTTATACACCTCAACCTTCTGTGGCGTCATCATCCGACGCTCATCGTCGAGCACCACGCCACCAACATCGTCCGCGATACGCTGCGCTGATTGCAGCATCAGTTTGAAGTTCTGACTGGCGTCACCATAAGACGGCACCATCATGAAGATGGAGACACCCGGTGTCGAAAACTCTGACATATCGTCAGGATTGAAAGAACCCGGTTTGACCATGTTGGCCAAGCTGAACAGCACCGGTCCGCCGCCAGCTGGATTAACGTGGCGATGGAAAATATTCATCTCACCAAACTGGAAACCCGACTGAAGAACGCTTTGCAACAGCAACTCGCCGCCGATAACGCCGCCCTGATGCGCAGCGACATGAACCACCAGAACCGCTTCTTTAGCCGCTGGCGCGTCGTTGACAGGAGCGGACGCTTCTTGCTCTTCCTGCAGGCTGGCCATTTTGGCTTCACGCTCTGCCACCGTTTCCGAATCGGAATGCGTGTCTGCCGCCAGTTCGCGCTCGGCCGCATCGATTCGCGACGGTTCCGCAGAATCCGTTTCACCCAATAGCGGATCGTAATTGGCTGAAGCAGACTCAGGTTCATGAGACGTCAACGGAGGCTCGTCCACCGCGCGCCCTTGAGCACTCGCTGTCGGACGAGGCGCAGGAGGCGCGCTTTGAGGATGCACGGGCTTAACCCGCACTTCTCCAACACCTTCATCCAGCGTTTCGAAAGGCGTTTCGTCCGGATCCTGCTTCAAACGCTTCACAGGACGATCGCGAAAAAGGGACGAACGCTCTTTACGGCTGGTCCACAAGCCGTGCAGCAGCAGTGCTATAATAGCGATCGCGCCAACAACGATTAATATCAGACGCAAGTCCTGCATCATTGCTATCCCAGTTATTCCAATACATTGCCACTATGGCATATACATATATCACTAACTGTATTTGCCCGTGTACACAAGTGCAAGTCTGGCCGACAGTTTATGACAATAAAGATGGGAAGTGCGCACTTTTTTGCTGTTTTTTCATGCAAAAACGGGCTAGCCAGCACAATATCGTCCCGATATGATGCCGCCATCTTCAAAGAACAATGAGACCAAGAGTATGCCTTACGCCCAAGAACACCAGAACCTTCGCAGCGGTTTCCACTATTTCGTGAGAGGCTGGCAGCTGCTCTCATTGCCGGGAATCCGTCGATTCGTGGTCTTGCCGATGCTGGTCAATATCTTGCTGATGGGCGGCGCCTTCTGGTGGTTGTTCCAGCAATTAAACAGCTGGATTCCTCAATTGATGAGCCATATCCCTAACTGGTTGCAGTGGCTGAGCTACTTACTTTGGCCTGTGGCGGTTATTTCCATCCTGTTGGTCTTTGGCTACTTTTTTAGCACGGTGACTAACTTTATCGCCGCGCCGTTTAACGGTCTGCTGGCGGAACAGTTGGAAGCCAGGCTAACCGGCGTCGCGCTACCGGATAGCGGCATCTGGGGCATCGCTAAAGACACCCCGCGCATCATGCGACGTGAAGTACAGAAACTTGGCTATTATTTACCGCGAGCACTGGTGCTGTTTTTACTCTATTTCGTACCGGGCATCGGTCAGACGGTAGCGCCTATCCTCTGGTTTATCTTCAGCGCCTGGATGCTGGCAGTGCAATATTGCGATTACCCGTTCGATAACCATAAGGTCAGCTTCCCCGTCATGCGCCAGACTCTGCGGCAGCACAAAATCAGCAATCTGCAGTTCGGCGCGCTGGTTAACCTATGCACAATCGTCCCAGTGCTGAACCTAATCATCATGCCCGTCGCCGTATGCGGCGCAACGGCGCTATGGGTGGATCGGTACCAGCATCTATCCAACGTGTTGAATGCAAAATAAACCACGCTGACTTACGACAGGAAATGATGAAAATATATTTCCTAAGAACATAACGATATAGCGATTGCTTACTTCACTGGCTACGTCGAAAAGGTATTCTCTCTAGCGTTCACAAAAATTACATACAGCTATTTAAAGGACGGGCTATGAGCAAGATCTACGAAGACAATTCTTTCACAATCGGCCATACGCCGCTGGTTCGGCTGAACCGCATTGGTAATGGACGCATCCTCGCCAAGGTGGAGTCTCGCAACCCTAGTTTCAGTGTTAAATGCCGTATCGGTTCCAACCTGATTTGGGATGCGGAAAAACGCGGCGTTCTGAAGCCCGGCGTAGAACTGGTCGAACCGACCAGCGGCAACACCGGTATCGCTCTGGCTTACGTGGCCGCCGCCCGTGGTTACAAATTAACGCTGACCATGCCTGAAACCATGAGCATCGAGCGCCGCAAGCTGTTGAAAGCGTTAGGCGCCAATCTGGTACTAACCGAAGGTGCGAAAGGCATGAAAGGCGCGATCGCCAAAGCCGAAGAAATCGTCGCCAGCGATCCTCAACGCTATTTGCTGCTGCAGCAGTTCAGTAACCCCGCGAACCCGGAAATCCATGAAAAAACAACCGGGCCGGAAATCTGGGAAGACACAGACGGCGAAGTCGATGTTTTCATCGCGGGCGTGGGCACAGGCGGTACGTTGACCGGTGTCAGCCGCTACATTAAAAACACCCAGGGCAAAGCGATTACGACTGTCGCGGTGGAACCCATCGACTCACCCGTCATTACTCAGGCTCTCGCGGGCGAAGAAATCAAGCCGGGTCCCCACAAGATTCAGGGGATTGGCGCAGGTTTTATCCCAGACAACCTGGATCTCAAACTCGTCGACCGCGTAGAACGGATTAGCAATGAAGACGCCATCAGTACCGCACGTCGTCTGATGGAAGAAGAAGGCATTTTGGCGGGAATTTCATCTGGCGCAGCCGTGGCTGCAGCACTTAACCTGCTGAAAGAGGACGCCTTTAAAGACAAAAACATCGTGGTCATTTTGCCCTCGTCCGGCGAGCGTTATCTGAGTACCGCTTTGTTCGCCGATCTGTTCACCGAGCAAGAGCTTCAGCAGTAACGAACTGGCCTCGGATAAGTAATCGGCATGTTACAAAAAGCACTCTTCGGGGTGCTTTTTTGTGGGCCACGTCAAAGTTTGTAAGTATGGTGGATTGCATTTCCAGCCTAGGTTTAGTATTTAACCGGACAATTATTTTGATGCGTGAAATTAATATCCGTCTACACCCCTGAAAATTTCATGATTGAGCTCAACGCGAGTCGAGTCGCCAAAAGGTATTCTGGTTCACCTGTGTGACAATGGTTGAAACTCTTAGGGTGGTTTACTGATATTGTATCAAGGCAATGTTTATGCGTTCCTTGCCGCATCCCGGCCTGCCCCTGTAACATGCGCAGGGAGTTAACCAAACAGGCTAAAGTTCAGTCGATAAACTAGACTTTAGTTCCACAACATTTATCTAATCCAATAAGTTGGGGAAAACCGAATGTTCCAGCAAGAAGTAACTATTACCGCGCCGAATGGCCTCCACACCCGTCCCGCCGCTCAGTTTGTTAAAGAAGCTAAAGGCTTCGTTTCTGACATCACTGTCAACTCCAACGGTAAAAGCGCCAGTGCTAAGAGCCTGTTCAAATTGCAGACCCTCGGCTTGACTCAGGGCACAGTGGTCACGATCTCCGCTGAAGGTGAAGACGAGCAGAAAGCCGTTGAACATCTGGTTAAACTGATGGCTGAGCTTGAGTAACAGTAGCCGGTCTCTTTAGTGCACATCAGTATTAAGTAAGGTAGGGTTATGATTTCAGGTATATTAGTATCACCCGGGATTGCTTTTGGTAAGGCGCTGTTACTGAAAGACGATGAGATCGTCATCAACCGGAAAAAAATCACTGCGGAACAGGTCGATCAGGAAGTCGAACGTTTTCTGGCTGGCCGGGCGAAAGCCTCTCAGCAGTTGGAAGCGATCAAAAACAAAGCAGCGGAAACACTGGGGCCCGAGAAAGAAGCTATTTTCGAAGGTCACATCATGCTGTTGGAAGATGAAGAGTTCGAGCAGGAAATCATATCCCTGATTAAAGATGACCACGCATCTGCAGACGCGGCGGCTTCTTCTGTTATTGAAAACCAGGCCAAGGCATTGGAAGAACTGGATGACGAATACCTGAAGGAGCGCGCTGCCGACATGCGTGACATCGGCAAGCGCCTGCTGAAAAACATTCTCGGCATGAATATTGTCGACCTGGGCGACATTCAAGACGAAGTCATTCTGGTTGCTAACGACCTGACCCCGTCTGAAACCGCTCAGTTGAATCTGAAAAAGGTGCTGGGCTTCATCACCGATATCGGCGGCCGCACATCTCACACCTCCATCATGGCGCGTTCTCTTGAACTGCCCGCGATTGTAGGTACATCAGATGCGACCAAACAGGTTAAAAGCGGTGACTTCCTGATTCTGGATGGCGTTAACAACACCATTTACCAGAATCCGAGCCAGGACATCATCGACAAGCTGAAAGACGTTCAGCAGCAGTTCATCTCTGAAAAACAAGAGCTGGCCAAACTGAAAGATCTGCCGGCGGTCACGCTGGACGGACATCAGGTTGAAGTCTGCTCCAACATCGGTACCGTGCGCGACGTCGCGGGTGCTGAGCGTAACGGCGCGGAAGGCGTTGGTCTGTACCGTACCGAATTCCTGTTTATGGATCGCGACTCGCTGCCGACTGAAGAAGAACAGTTCCAGGCGTACAAAGCCGTTGCGGAAGCCATGGGCGCTCAGGCCGTCATCGTTCGTACAATGGACATCGGCGGCGATAAAGATCTGCCGTACATGAACCTGCCGAAAGAAGACAACCCGTTCCTCGGCTGGCGTGCGATCCGTATCTGCTTGGACCGTAAAGAAATTCTGCATTCACAGCTGCGCGCGATCCTGCGTGCTTCCGCGTTCGGCAAACTGCGTATCATGTTCCCGATGATTATTTCCGTCGAGGAAGTGCGTACGCTGAAAGCTGAACTGGAAATGCTGAAAGCGCAGCTGAAAGAAGAAGGTAAAGCCTTTGATGAATCCATCGAGGTCGGCGTCATGGTGGAAACACCTGCCGCAGCCACGATCGCCCATCATCTGGCTAAAGAAGTCGATTTCTTCAGTATTGGGACAAACGATTTAACCCAGTATACTCTGGCTGTAGATCGCGGTAATGAGCTGATTTCTCATCTCTACAATCCGATGTCCCCGGCAGTATTAACCCTGATCAAGCAAGTGATTGATGCCTCTCACGCAGAAGGCAAATGGACAGGGATGTGTGGTGAGCTCGCCGGTGACGAACGTGCTACACTACTGTTATTGGGAATGGGTCTGGATGAATTCAGCATGAGTGCCATCTCAATCCCTCGTATCAAGAAAATTATCCGTAATGCCAATTACGGTGATGCGAAGGCGCTGGCGGAACAGGCATTAGCCCAACCGACGGCGGAAGAGTTAAGCAATCTGGTAAACCGGTTCATTAAAGAAAAGACGCTTTGCTGATCCGCCATGCTGGCCCAATATTAAAGCTTAGGAGAGAATCATGGGTTTGTTCGATAAACTGAAGTCTCTGGTTTCTGATGATAAAAAAGATACCGGCAGCATTGAGATCATCGCCCCGTTGTCTGGCGAGATCGTGAACATTGAAGATGTGCCTGATGTTGTTTTCGCCGAGAAAATCGTCGGTGACGGTATTGCTATCAAACCGAACGGTAACAAAATGGTTGCTCCGGTAGATGGCACCATCGGGAAAATTTTCGAAACCAACCATGCCTTTTCCATCGAATCCGACAGCGGCATCGAGCTGTTCGTTCACTTCGGCATTGATACCGTTGAACTGAAAGGCGAAGGCTTCAAACGCATCGCTGAAGAAGGTCAACGCGTCAAGAAAGGCGACACGATCATCGAATTCGATCTGCCGCTGCTGGAAGAAAAAGCGAAATCTACACTGACGCCCGTTGTGATCTCCAATATGGATGAAATCAAAGAGCTGACCAAACTGAGTGGTTCTGTTGTCGTCGGCGAAACGCCGGTGATTCGCATCAAGAAGTAATAACGACTCAGTTTATATATCAACGGCGCTTAGGCGCCGTTTTTTATTGCTTGAGATTAAGCGCACCTATCGCCACAGCCTTTGCCGGAGAAAATCTCCAACATGTAGTGCCCATCTCATTGAACCTGTCCAAACCTGCTTTTTCCTCCCCCGTCGCACGTCGCTTCCTCGTATTTGATCTTGCCCCTGTTCCTTCCCGCCATCCTAGAAACGGTCGTCAGACGAAAGCTTAGCCCCTTGCATGTGACATTTACCGCTCGCTCAGGCCGCATGATTAAGATTCAAGAAAACGATGATGCGTCGCGATTGACGTGACAACGGAATCAGGGAGTACCGCGTTTGAGGGAAACGACTTGAGCAGCAATCAGCTCAGCCCCCACCACACGCGGGGGCTGATTGCCATGACAACAAGGAAACAGCAGCAGATAGCGTTTCTGGATGTCCCTATTTCCAGCGTGGCAGGCTGATACGAATCAGTAGCCCGCTCGGCTCCCGATTCATCGCTTCAATGCGACCACCGTGTGCCAGCACCGCTTTACGGGCTATCGCCAGCCCCAGACCATAACCTTTACCAGACTGAGGAGAGTCGATGCGAATGAACGGGTCGAAGATGCTCGACAGTTTGCCCTTCTCGACTCCCGGCCCGCTATCAGCAACATCGATAAACCATTCCCGCTCGCTTTGCTTCAAGGTGACGGTGACCGCCTGCCCCTGTGAAGAAAAACGAAGGGCATTTCTGATGATGTTATCAAGCGCGCGACGCATCAGCTCCGCCATGCCTTTGATGGTGTAATCTTCGTATTCTCCGGAGTGGAGAATAATCTCCACGCCCGGCACCTGCCCTTCATATCTGGCATCGTTAACAACGGCATTCACCAGCCCCAGCAGGTCGAAGTACTCCTCATTAACGGCGGCATTTTCGGTACGCGACAAGGTCAGCAACTCGCCGATCATCTTGTCCATCCGCTCCGCTTCACGCTCGATACGTTGCAGACAGCTTTCCACATGACTGTCGTTTTGTCGCGCCAGCCCAATCGCCAATTGCAGACGCGCCAACGGCGACCGCAGTTCATGCGACACGTCGTGCAGCAGTTGTTCCCTCGCGCTCACCAGCACTTCGAGACGTTCCACCATCGAGTCGAAGTCCCGCGCCACTTCGCTGATTTCGTCGTGACGACGCCGCATTGCAGGCAGCAACCGCACCGAGAGATCGCCCTGAGCGACTTGACCAAAGCCCGCGCGCAGTTGGTTCAGCGGTCTGGCCAGATTCCAGGCCATCATGGCGCTGAATAACAGCCCGCTGATGGCGCCAATCCACAGTATCGGCCCCGGGATATGCAGATAGCGCTGTAGCGCCGGCGGAGCAAAGCGAAACTCTTTTCTGAGCTCTTCGATATCGAAACGCAGCAGGTAGTGTTCGCCGTTCGGGCCGATCACCTGCTGTTCTTCCATCGCAGGCTTGTTGCCCACCATCATGTCGTCCGGCAGCAGCGGCTCCGTATTGTCATCCTGCGGCAACTCCGCCTCGGCATCCTCCTGCGTGGAGGCAGAAATATAACCGCGTTCGCTCTCCGGCCAGCCCGACATCTCCTC
>NZ_CAMKXG010000127.1 GCF_946477055.1 Lonsdalea britannica
TGGTGATTTTCGAAGTCGCCCTCTCCTGCGCGGTACTGTGTATCGGCGCGCTGCTATCGCTGGTTGTCATTCAGGCGTCCAAAATCGATTACGGCGTTCAGATACAGAACATCTGGTCAGCCAAAGTCAGCCTGCCGGACAGAACCTACCCTACCCCGCTCGACAGCTATAATTTCGACAATCGCGTCGTCGCTGAGCTGAAATCTCAACCGTCGGTGGAACAGGCTGGTTTGATCAGCCGTTTGCCCGGCGAATTCACGCCGACCAGCAATGTCGAAATCGAAGGGGCCAGCTATCTGCGTTCCAACCGTAACCAGTACCCGCGCGTCAATGATGTGGTTGCCTATCCGGGCACGCTGGAAGCCCTGGGCGTCAGAGCGGAGACCGGCCGTTTACTGACGATGAACGATGACAGCCGTTCGCAGAAAGTCGTTGTCGTCACCCGTTCGTTTATCGATCGCTATCTAGCCGACGAGGCGATGCCGATCGGCAAGAAAATTCGATGGGTCGAGGGCGACGATCACGACTGGTACACCCTGGTTGGCATCATTCCCCATATCATTCAAGGACGGCCTTTCGGCCATACTAAAGAGATGCCTACCGCCTACCGCTCTATGCTGCAAGCGCCGCAGGATCAGATGTCGATTCTCGTCAAAGGGGTGAATCACGAAGATCTCAGCCATATCATTCAGTCGAGCGTCAGCCGCATCGATAGTCAGCTTCCGGCCTATCAGGAGAAAACTTTACAGGAAGTGGTGGGAAGAAATACTGTCGGCTTAAGTTACATATCTATATTATTCAATATGTTTGGAATTATGGCCGTACTGCTTGCCGGCAGCGGTATTTATGGGGTGATGGCAAAGAGCATTCACCAACGTTATGCCGAACTGGGAACGCGGCGCGCACTGGGCGCGACGCCAGCCAACATCCTCTCGCTGATCCTGATGCAGGGATGGTGGCAACTGGCTATCGGTCTGGTGATTAGCCTGCCGGTGATCGCGGTCGTCACGCCGATGATTCTTAAAATATTCGGCAGTCAGGGCATTGCGTTGACGGCGCTGTTTGTCGCTACGGCACTGCTGATTGCCGTCGTCGTCACCGTCGCCACGCTGGTTCCGGCAAGACGCGCCATCCAGATACAGCCTATCGATGCGCTAAGACATCAATAATCAAGCAGGAAAGAGTGAGGGCCTCATGAAGTCGAGTTACAAGGTATTGGTGGCGGATGATGACATCAGCATCATCAAGACATTGAAACTGATGCTGAAACTGCATCAGTTCGATGTTATCACCGCCACCCAGATGGATGAGGCGCTCATGCAGGTCCGGGAAGGCAAGCCCGATATCGCGTTACTGGATCTGAATTATCAGCGTGATACCACCTCAGGCAACGAAGGGCTTGAGCTGATTGCGGACATCAAACGGATTGAGCCCGATTTGCCGATTATCGTCATGACCGGCTGGGGGTCTATCGATATCGCCGTGGACGCGATGAAGAAAGGGGCCGCCGACTTCATTCAAAAGCCCTGGGATAACGAACGTCTGGTGCAGGCGCTGAATGTGCAGCTGCAACTGGTGGAAGTCCTGAAAAAGCAGCGCTCGTTGCAGCAGCAAAACGTCCTCCTGCAGCAGCAGCTTCACCCCTGTTTGCAGGATGAACTGGTGGCGCAGTCTCCGTCGATGAAGCAGGTGATGGCGATTTTGCAGCAGGTGATCCCAAGTCACGCCAGTATCTTGCTCACCGGTGAAAACGGCACGGGCAAAAGCATGCTGGCCAATTACATTCATCAACATTCAACCCGCAGCGACGCCAGCTTCGTCTCGGTCAATATGGGCTGTATTCCTGACAGCCTGTTTGAGAGCGAGATGTTCGGCCACGTCAAAGGCGCGTTTACCGACGCGAAAACCCAGCGCATCGGGCGCTTCGAACTGGCGGACGGCGGCACCCTGTTCCTTGATGAAGTCGGCAATGTGCCCATCAACCAGCAGGCGAAACTGCTGCGCATGCTGGAAGAGCGCCAGTTTGAAAAAGTCGGGGCCAGTAAAACCCAGTCGGCGGATGTTCGCATTATTTCAGCTACCAATGCCGACCTGGCGACGATGATCGACGCCGGCGAATTCCGCAAAGACCTCTACTATCGCCTGAACACGTTCGAAGTCCGCATTCCCGCACTGCGGGAACGAAAAGAGGATATCCCCGAACTAGTCAAACGGAAGCTGAAAAGCCTGACGGAACGCTACCGCAAACCCACCTTCACCATTACCGAAGAGGCGATGCAGACGCTGCAGAACTACCCCTGGCCGGGCAATATCCGGGAGCTCAATCACACGCTGGAACGCACCGTGTTGCTCAGCAGCAGCCACGTGCTGGACCCGCATCTTCTGCGGCTCGCCCTGCCAGTCGATCCGGAAGGTGAACCGCAAAAAACGGGGGAAAACGCGCTGTCTGACACGCCGAGAAGTCAGCCGATCGACTTACTGACGCTGGAAGACATCGAGCAGGAAACCCTGCAAAAACGCCTCGCGGTGTACAACGGCAACGCCTCTGAAGCGGCCGAGTCGCTGGGGCTGAGCCGCAGCGCCTTTTATCGTCGTCTTAAAAGGACTGGCTGAATTCTATGTTCCGGCACTCACTCGAGTCATTACAGCAACGTCTGCTGATCATCGCCTCGCTTCCCTCTTCGGTGGCGATTATCGTGCTGATGATTTGGAATGATTACTCCGGATATCTGATCGCCTTAGTGGCGCTGATTTGTCTGACGATCATCGGCTACTGTTCGCTGATGACCCGGCAGGTGCTCAATTTTCAGCTGACGACGCTGACCAATCTGATCGAAGCCATCACGCATAACGATTTCAGCCTGCGGGGGAAACGTCAGAAAGCCGACAGCGAGCTCAATGGCCTGATTGATATGATCAACGGACTCGCCTCCTCCATGCAAAAACAGCGTCTGCACGTCAAACAACAACAGTATCTGGTCCGCAAGGTGCTCAACAATATCGACGTCGCCATCGTTGCGCTGAACAGCGATCAGGAGATCGCGTTCGTGAACGAAACCGCCGTTTCCTTGCTCGGCCAGTCGGCCAAAGCGCTGAAAGGCCTCGCGCTGAATGACCTGTCATTCCGTTCGCTCTTCGAGCTGCCGGCCAACAGCGTCGTGGAGTACCAGTTTCCGAAACGGCGCGGACGCTACAAAATCATCCTGGAAAAATATTTCGAAGATGGAAAGAAACAGCAGCTGCTGTTCATCACGGATGTCAGCCAGCTGCTGCGTGAGGAAGAGTACCGCGCATGGCGTAACCTGCTGCGCGTCATGAGCCATGAGATCAACAATACGCTGACGCCCATCGCCTCGTTGAGCCAGATGTTATTGTCGGCTGTACCCGACGATGGCAAGGAGGAGAATCAGGATTTACGAGACGGTCTGGATATCATTAACGAGCGGGCCTTGAATCTGAAAAGCTTCGTGGACAGCTATCGGAAACTCACCTCGCTCCCCCTCCCCCAGAAAGCGCCGCACAATATCGATTCGCTCATCAGAAAAATTCTCACCTTATTTGAACACCGGAAAACGCACATCATTTCCAGTGAAAGCGTCGAGGTTAATATCGATGCCGTTCAAATAGAACAGATGCTGATCAACATCTTAAAGAATGCCGATGAAGCCATGTCCTCACCGGAAGGCGCCATTTATCTGAGCTGGAAAGTCAGGGACAATGAGTTCTGCCTGAAAATCCTCGATGAAGGCTGCGGCATTGGCAACCCGGAAAATATCTTCGTTCCGTTTTACAGCGTGAAGAAAAACGGGAGCGGCATTGGTTTGATGCTCTCTCGCCAGATTGTCGAATCCCACGGCGGTTATTTCAGCCTGACGAACCGGGAAGATCAGCCAGGCTGTAAGGTCACCATCAAATTCCCGACGGAATAAACGTTAAGATCACCGGAGTGATGACGTCCCCCAGTCAGCAACGATCTAGCACGGCGTATCCGCGCCTGGCATCGCATAAAACGCTCAGCGCTTTTTGCTGATGCGCTTACGGAGCCTGCACAAAATCGGTCACACGTTGGATCAACTGTCGATCCCGCACAATCCCGCGATGTCCGCTGCCCTCCGTGATATAGAGTTCACCCGCGCCAGTCGCGCTCAACAAATGAAAAGCCTGCGTCAGCGCGATATTGTGATCGTCCCGATCGTGACACACCAGCGTTGGAACGGCGATGCGCGGCCAGCGGGTATAGGAAATCGAGTCCGGTTCATGGCCATAGCGTTCGAGATAAACCCGATTGATCCGCTCAGTGAGCGCCACCGGCACGCGATGAAAGGCGATGTAGGCCTCCAGCACGCAGGGCAGAGACTCCGGACTACTGAGGATGACCAGTCGCCGACACGGAAATGGCAGCGTCGCGGCATGCAGCAACGCCGTTCCACCAAACGAATGACCGAGCGCCGCGCAGAAGGCGCCGTATCGCTCGCCCAGCTGACGGATGACCGCCACCAGATCGCTAAAAGAACAGCGCTCCCCCTCTGACTCGCCATGAGCGGGTAAATCCGGGGCGATCACCTCGTATCCGGCCTGAGTGAGAGACTCCATGAGCGGGCGCAACATGACGGCCCGCGCCTCCCAGCCGTGTATCAGTAATACCCGCCGGGCCGGAGACTCAGCCCCGGAGCGATACACGACGACGCGCTGTCCGGCGCAGATCACCGTATCCTGGCGCAGCGAGCTCAGCCATCGCGCATCGGTTTTCTTGCAGGGCATCCGGTGGGGATGCTCAAACAGATCCAAGGCGTAGGAGGCCGCTTTGCCGGGCGCGAGCCAACGCAGCAGGTGCAGGTCCAGCCAGCGCAATCGGCGACAGGTCGGCGCATAGTGGCTTTCAGGCACGATCGGATTCTTGAGCAACAGCGCGGGTCGCCGCTGCCGACGAACCAGAAAGATATGGTAGCGACGGTGCAATATCGCCGTTAGTTTCAGCACCGGCAGAAACAAATCATAGAGCATATTGTCGACCCAACCTGCGGCACAACATCCCGTATTCATACGCGAAAATCGCTAAATACAAGACGTTGAAAATCAAGATACTCTTCATCAGCTTCAGCATCGCCTCCGGCTGCGTTGCCACAAACAGCACGATAGCCACCATCAGGCTTTCCATGATGAACGTGATCAGAAGCACCCGTTTTCCCCTGCCCAGCTGTTCCAACATCGTCTGAATACTGGCAATCAGCGAGGTGATGAAAAACGTCGGCAGCAGCCAGAACATGATCGCATAGGCGCTCACGCGCACCGCGCCGTCGACGGACATCATATCAACCAGCTCAGTCCGGGTGAGATACGCCACCAGCGTCAGACCGGCATACACCAGCGCAATCCCGGTCATTCCCTGACGCAGAAGCCGACTCAGCTGCGGCGGCGACGTGGTGGCGAGCCGCTGATTGATCCCAATCGCGATAGCCGACCCCAGCGCCACGGCCGGAATGATGAAGAAGGCGCGCAGCTTCACCACGATAAGAAACCCGCTGGCGTAAGCGGCGCCTAGCTGACTGAGCAGCGGAAACAGCACGGCGGAGCTGGCAAACGCGAACAGCATGGTCAGGAAAATGGGCACCCCAGCGTCAGCCGTGATGGCACGCAGTCTGGGCAAAAACGCGCGCGGCTGCGGGTCCGCGCGCCCCATCACCGATGTGTATAAAGACAGTGCCGAGAACGGTAAAACGGCAAGCGCGGCGATCAGATTGGCGTAGATGACCGCCATAAAACCGTTTTGATAATAATGCAGGCTGATAAAGCAGCTGGTCAGATTGATGATGATAAACAGGCTGACGAACACCATACTGACGGCGGTTTTCCCCTGCCCCCTCAATCCGGCGTTACACAGCTCCAGCATCAACAGCGGTATTACCGACAGCAGATAAGCGGGAAGAAAACGGGAGAACAGCGCCGGTTCGTCGTTCGGGTAAATACCCTGCCACCCGGCAGCGCCCCATCGGCTACCGAGCGCGAGCGCGACCAGCAGCAGGCCGCCGCCGACCGAAAAAATCGCGCTGCTGTGCCAGACCCGGCAGGGAGCCCAGTGCGTGACCGAACGCGCGCTGAAAATCTGGTTGGTGATCGTCAGCCCTTCCAACAACGCGATGAAGATGAAGTAAAAAGGCTGAAGCATGGACAAGATATAAAGCGCCCGTTGCCCCCCACTCTGCGTACCCAGTAGCCATATCGGCCCGTTCTGCGACAACGAGACGACGACGGCCGTCAGGATCATCGGCCAGGCCAGAGTCAGGATCTGGCGGATCTCCCCGCCGGGCGCATCAGCCGCAGCGCCAATCAGCGAAGGCTTTGCCATGCTTCATTCACCTTGTTGCCCGCCGAGGGCGGCGGCGCGCCGGTTTTGCCGAACACGCAGTACACCATCATCGAAAAATGGCTAAGGGTATGGGTATTGCCGAGCAAATAACCGTGTCCCCCCATCAATTTTTCGGCCTGCCCGCTGAGGTGGGTTATCGCGAGATGCTCCTGCTCCAGATCCTCATAATCCGCCTGTTCCAACCGCACGCTCAGCTGGCCCAGAAGCTGGGTGATCTCCCCGTAGATACTGGCGAAACTGGCCTTGATCAGCTGATGCCGCGTTGTTTTCTGACCAAAGCTGCTGCGTGCGTTCAAATGCGCGTAGGAGATATCCAGCATGCGGGCGACCACGCCCAGACGCAGCGCGGCGACAATCAGAGAAAGCCAGTGAGGCGCAGGGCGTGATTCCGTCACCGCGACTTTACGGAGATGCATAAACGACAACACGCGATCCGTAGGCAGCGCCGTGCAACCGTCGAGCGCAATGTTCGTTCCCTCCGGGTGGTAGAGAGGCGAAGACGCGTTCGCGGGCAACAGCCCGATCCCATGACAGGCCAGACCGCCGGGGGCTCCCGCGATCAGAGCGGTGAACTGGGACAACGCATCGACAGGTTCGAGGTGACGACCATACGAGGTGGCTTGGGTGAGGTGTTCCGCGCTGACTGCCCTCATACCGATTCAGCGCCTTGCCAGGCGTCAAGCCACTCGGCCAACGCGCCCACGCTGGAGAAAGAGTGCTGACTGATTTGATCGGGGTCGAACATCAGTCCCTCGATGCTGTCCTCAAGCGTCAAAAGAAATTGAACAAAGTTCACGGAGTCCAAATCCAGATCTTCTTCAAAACGCGTACTTTCCGTCACATCCAGCGACGGCGTTTCGAGAACGTCCTGAAGAGCGTGCTTAATAACGTCTAGAGTTTCCATTTGAATGACCTTAATGAGATTTTACGAGACTAATAGCGGATAAAGTGATTCCCATTCCGGCGGAAAATGCCATCACCGTTTGATGGGAGGGTTCATTTTTTTTAAGTGAGAGGTGATGAAAAATATCGGAACACCACAGATGTCCCATGCAAGAGATTTGGGAAAGATCGATAACTGATGTCCATCCTCGCGCTTGCGCCACTCTTTTTAACAAAGGCGTATTCAGGTTATAAGGAATGACAATATCAGGCGTCTTATTAGCACCTAAAAACTGCGCTAAAAACCGATTTAATTCCTCGAAGAACAGAGTGCGTAATTCACTCCGCTCCTGCGGCGTCATCTCATCCTGATTTTTATAGTAGCGATGAACATGTTCTACTTTTGTATCTTTAATTTCCCAAACGCCATCTTCCGGGCTTAATAAACAGGCCGTCGATAGTTCGCCCAACAACCCCACCGGCATACGATTAAATGAAGCGCTAAAGCTTTTTTCCCCGCTCAAAATAATAACAGGAAATTGATAACCATTATCGTCCATACGACAAGCCAGATTAACGGCGCTCAGGCCTGACGCACAATGATTCATGCTCAGCGTAAAATACCGCCAGTGGGAAATCCCGCATTCATTTGCAATTTCCCCCAGCCACTCATCATCGAAAAAGGTATTATGCGTTTGCGTTTTCGTATAAATAACCATTCCGTAACCACAGCGTAACTTCGGATATTTATCCAATAATCTCGCCATCGTTTCCAAATGCATTTGCTTATGACAAAGCCGATTCATTACCACGCTATCAAGCGAAAAAATACGTTTGAAGACCTTGATATCTCTATCATTAATCTGATGCGTCACGTTAAGCGCATCCAGATTGCAGCACTGCTGATAACGCATATCGCTACACTGAATATCTTTGATGAAGAGCGTCATCTATTACCATCCCTGTTTAATTTCAGCCGTTAAACAGCTCTTCACAAATAGTTTACGTCGCTGGCGACCTATTAGATTTATGATGGCGAAAGTATCATCTTTTATTGTGGATATTTGACTGAGATTGCCTGTAAATAAGTTAACTCAGTTTCATTCAATGACAATTTCAGTCAAATTCACTTAAAAATGACAGCGTAATCTTCAGCCTAAATAGCACTATAAAAATGACAGGGTGAATTCATTCATCAGGGAGAAGCAATGGCTGACATTATTAATGATTTAATAACAATAATCACCAGCGAGCTTGAGAGTCTTGGTCTGGATGAGCATCGAATCAACCTGGTTCTATCCGGCCGTGAATTATATGGTTTTTCTGGCGTGCTCGACTCCGTAAAATTAGTCGAACTGGTTGCCGGACTGAATGATCGCATTGAGAAAATCACCGGAAAGAATATTGATCTTTTTGAACGCATGGATAATGAATTTTTTGGTAACTTTTTAAACATTAATGCATTGAGCCATTACCTGGCAGAGAGCATTCAGCATGCACCACTGTAAATACGACAGCAGATACATAACAAAAAATAATATTGAAGGTGTCGAATATAATAAGCTCGCCGATGCCATTGGTACGCCCTGTTATATTTATAGCGCCAGTCAAATAAAGGACGACCTGCGACAACTCAAAGCCGCTTTGCCGCCTGAACTGCATTTTTTCTATTCGCTCAAAGCGAACCCCAACCTGTCATTGGTCAGCCTGATCCATCAACAGCAGGTGGGCTGTGAAGTGTGTTCGCTGCCGGAGCTGGAAACGGCGTTGATGGCGGGCGTCCAGCCCGACGACATCATCTTCGTGGGACCGGCGAAGTCTGATGCGGAACTCCAACGGAGCGTCGAGCTGGGGATCCACGCGGTAGTGGTGGAGTCCCGGGATGAACTGGACAGGCTCAATCAGATAGCCGCGCAACAGAATAAGCAGCAGCGTTTTGCCCTGCGCATCAACCCGGACTTCGCGCCCGCCAAAGCGCGCCTGGTCATGAGTGGTAAACCACGACAGTTCGGGATGGACGAATCACAGGCGCTGAGCCTGATGGCGCAGCGACACGCCTACTCGCACTTACAGCTATGCGGCATTCATATCTATCTGGGGACGCGGATTCTGGATGCGGAAGCCGTTGCCCACAATACCCTCAACATCCTGCGTACCGCCGAAAAATGTCAGCAAGAGACCGGCGTTGCGCTGGAATTTGTCGATATCGGCGGCGGGCTGGGGATCGCCTACCACGAGAAAGAGACGCCGCTGGACCTCGCCTTGCTGGGGACATTGTTGCAGGCGCCCATCAGCCAGTTTCAGCAACGTCACCCGCACGTTCGACTGGTAATGGAGTTGGGCCGATTCATCGTAGCGCGCAGCGGCGTGTTTGTGACGCGCGTCCGCGATGTCAAATCGTCGCGGGATAAGCGTTTTGCCATCTGCGACGGCGGCTCCAACTGTCACGGCGCCGCCGCCGGTTTGGGCGCGGTGATCCGCAAAAATTTCCCCGCGGAGCGGCTGGGGATAGCGCCGCCGGGCGCCCCGCTACAGCGCTACGACCTGACCGGCCCGTTGTGTACGCCGACCGATATCATCGGCGAAAATGTCCTCTTACCCACGCTTGAGGCGGGAGATCTCATCGGCCTGTTCAACTCGGGCGCTTACGGCCCCACCGCCTCTCCCGTCTATTTTCTGAGTTTCGGCTACCCCGCCGAAGCGTTGGTCGATGGCGATCGCGTCGTCCTGATCCGTCGGCCTGACGATATGGCCCATCTGCTGCGTCA
>NZ_CAMKXG010000128.1 GCF_946477055.1 Lonsdalea britannica
CAGGGTGTCTGTGCGCTGTCACGTTACTGTCGGGTGGCTGTCATGTTGCATAGAGCGTGCGGGGTATACGCTCATCGGCGTGTTTTACCATCATGGGAAAGAGAGATGAATCCGATAAAATCGTTACGGCTCAACCGGGCCTGGTCGCAGGAGCAGCTTGCTGAGCTGTCTTCATTGAGCGTCAGGACAATACAGCGCATAGAAAATGGCGAACGCGCGAGTCTGGAAACCCTCGGTGCGATTGCCGCCGCCTTTGAGGTCAAGGTGTCGGCGTTAATGGAAAATGGCGCGACGCCGCAGGGGGCGGGTGAACCGCTGGAGCAGCGTATTCAAGATGCCCGGCATCAGGTGCGGGAAGAAAGCCGCTTCTGGCGCTATTTGTCATCAATCGACTCGCCGCTCCCCAAAGCCACTGGTTTCTCTGGCCGCTGCTGATTTGGGGCGGGATTCTGGCGCTGAGAGCGATAAAACTGTTCCTGCTGCATGGGCGGCTGGCGCGATGGGAACAGGCACGACTGCAAAAAATATTGCGGCGTTAGTGCCTGTTTCCAAAGACACGTTAACTGCCAAAAGCACCTGTTCGGATCCCATCAGCCCGATCCGCTATACTTAACGTCTTGTTTTCATGGGAGGTGGGTATGGATTCACGCTACGGGCGCCTGGTGACGACAGCCGCTATTCTGGCGACCGCAACGGCGCTGTCGCTTTTTGCTCTGAAGGTTTTTGCGTGGTGGTATACCGGGTCGGTCAGTTTGCTGGCGTCTTTGGTCGATTCGCTGGTGGATATCGCCGCCTCGTTAATCAACCTGCTGGTGGTGCGCTACTCATTGCAGCCGGCGGATTCCGAGCATACTTTCGGTCACGGTAAGGCCGAGTCACTCGCCGCGTTGGCTCAGAGCATGTTTATCTCAGGGTCGGCGTTATTTCTGCTGCTGACCGGTTTCCAGCACTTGATTTCTCCCCAAGAACTGAAGGATCCGGCCGTCGGGATGTGGGTGACAATAGTCGCGCTGATCGTGACGGGGTTCTTGGTCGCATTCCAGCGCTGGGTGGTGGCCCGTACCCACAGTCAGGCGGTGCGCGCAGATATGCTGCACTATCAATCCGACGTGATGATGAACGGGGCGATTTTGGTCGCGTTGGGACTTAGCTGGAAAGGCGTGACCTGGGCGGATGCCGTGTTCGCGCTCGGTATTGGCGCATATATTTTGTACAGCGCTTTGCGGATGGCGTACGATGCCATTCAAGCCCTATTAGATAGAGCACTGCCGGATGAAGAACGGCAGGAAATTACCGATATCGTTACCGCGTGGCCGGGCATTAGCGGCGCTCATCAGCTAAGAACGCGACGAGCGGGCCCCACGCGGTTTATCCAGCTGCATTTAGAAATGGAAGATACCCTGCCGTTGGTGGAATCTCATCAGATTGCGGACGATTTGGAGAAAGCATTGCTGCAACGCTTTCCCGATGCCGATATCATTATTCACCAGGACCCAATATCGGCTGTTCCTGACGCCCAGCGAGGGTGGTGGAACATTTGATTCAACAGAGAATTATCACGTAGGCGTTATATTTTTGTAAATATGTGATACTCCACAGGGAAATTATTGGTCTTTAAGCCTGACTTGAATCAATTCAGCCGAGGGTATTTGTTATAAAATGCGTACAAGAAGGTGAGAGGTTTGCGTTGTCAGTGTTGAATGCCGCAAACTTCGCGCACGATATCAAAAATCTGCGAATTAACATCTACAAATCCAGAGGTTGTCATGATTAAGAAAATCGGAGTACTCACAAGCGGTGGCGATGCGCCAGGCATGAACGCAGCTATCCGCGGTGTGGTGCGCGCTGCATTAACGGAAGGACTGGAAGTTTATGGAATTTATGATGGCTATCTGGGTTTGTATGAAGATCGCATGGCGCAGCTCGACCGTTATAGCGTGTCAGATGTCATCAACCGCGGCGGTACGTTCCTAGGCTCTGCCCGTTTCCCTGAATTCCGTGAAGAATCCGTGCGTCAGGTCTGCGTAGAAAACATGAAAAAACGCGGTCTGGATGCGCTGGTCGTTATCGGCGGCGACGGCTCCTACATGGGCGCCAAGCGTCTGACCGAAATGGGCTTCCCTTGCATCGGTCTGCCGGGCACGATCGATAACGATGTGGCAGGTACGGACTACACCATCGGTTACTTCACCGCGCTCGACACGGTTGTTGAAGCGATTGACCGTCTGCGCGACACGTCTTCCTCTCATCAGCGTATTTCCATTGTTGAAGTCATGGGCCGTCACTGCGGCGACCTGACGCTGGCGGCAGCTATCGCTGGCGGCTGCGAGTTCATCGTGGTGCCGGAAGTCGACTTCAAAAAAGAAGATCTGGTCGCTGAGATCAAAGGCGGGATTGCCAAAGGCAAAAAACACGCTATCGTTGCCATCACTGAACTGATGTGCGATGTGGGCGAGCTGGCCAGCTACATCCAGCAGGAAACCGGGCGTGAAACGCGCGCGACCGTACTGGGCCATATTCAGCGCGGCGGTTCTCCGGTCGCTTACGACCGCATTCTGGCTTCCCGCATGGGCGCCTACTCCATTGAACTGCTGCTGCAGGGATACGGCGGTCGTTGTGTGGGGATCCAGAATGAAAAAATGGTTCACCATGATATTATCGACGCTATCGAGAACATGAAACGTCCATTCAAGGGCGACTGGCTGGAAACGGCGAAAAAACTGTTCTGATTGGTTGTTGGCCCGTTGTGGCAGGGTGTATGAAATCCCGTCCCTTAGGGGGCGGGATTTCTTTTGGCTGTCATCCGCAGGCACAGGGTGATAGGTTGACCTAAACTTTTATTTGGCGCTGATTGAATTAGCCTTTTCCGGCGGTTCAGCAAGAGCATAAACGCAGAAATTATCGAGGTTTCGCATGACAAAAGTGACTGTTGCCGCCACGCAGATGGCCTGCACCTGGGACCTGCCCAGAAATATCGAAAACGCGGAAAAACTGGTGCGGCAGGCGCACGCAAAGGGTGCGCAAATCATCCTGATCCAGGAGCTGTTTGCCGCGCCTTATTTCTGCATCGACCAGAATCCTGAACACTACGCGTTGGCGCAGAGCCTCGATAACAGTCCATTGATCAAACATTTCTCCGCGCTGGCCGCCGAGCTGGAAGTGGTGTTGCCGCTGAGTTTCTTCGAGCGTGCCAATAACGCCTACTACAATTCGCTGGTGATGATCGATGCGGACGGCAGCGTGCTGGACGTTTATCGTAAAACGCACATCCCCAACGGCCCGGCCTATCAGGAAAAGCAGTTCTTCATTCCTGGCGATACCGGCTTCAAAGTGTGGCAGACCCGCTACGCCAAGGTCGGCGTGGGTATCTGCTGGGATCAGTGGTTCCCGGAAACCGCCCGCAGTCTGGCGCTGATGGGGGCTGAGATCATTTTCTACCCGACGGCCATTGGTTCTGAACCGGCTTTCCCGGACTGGGATAGCCAGCCGCACTGGACGCGTGTGCAACAGGGGCACGCCGCCGCCAACCTGGTGCCGGTGGTGGCCTCCAACCGAATCGGAACGGAAGCCAGCAAGTATATCGACGGGCTGGAAATGACGTTCTACGGCTCTTCTTTCATCGCCGATCCGACCGGCGCGCTGGTGCAGCAGGCCACCCGTACCGACGAAGCGGTGCTGGTGCACAGTTTCGATCTGCAGGAAATCGCGCAGATGCGTGCAACTTGGGGCCTGTTCCGCGACCGTCGCCCGGAAATGTATGACGTCATTGGTACTTCCGACGGCAAAACCTGGAGATAAATCATGTCACAGCTGACCACCCCGTTTCAGGACGGTTTCGCCATGCCCGCAGAGTGGGCTCCGCAGGAAGCGGTCTGGATGCTGTGGCCGTATCGCCGCGACAACTGGCGCTCTGTCGGGGAGTTGATCCCCGCGCAGCAGACCTTTTCTACCGTTGCGGCGACGATTGCCCAGACGACCCCGGTCATTATGGGGGTCCCGGCGGCAGAGATGGCGCATGCGCGGAGTATCATGCCGGCCAGCGTCACGCTGGTTGAGATTGAGAGCGACGACGCCTGGATGCGCGACACCGGGCCGACGATTGTGCTGAATCCCGCGGGCAAACGCGGCGGCGTCGACTGGCAGTTCAACGCCTGGGGCGGAGGGCAGGGCGGTTTGTATGCGGACTGGCGTCGCGATGAAGAGGTCGCGCAGCAGGTTCTGGCCTACCACCACGATGCTCGCTATGTCGCGCCGCTGGTGCTGGAAGGCGGTTCTATCCATACCGACGGCGAAGGTACACTGCTGACGACGGCGGAATGCCTGCTCAATCCCAACCGCAATCCGCATCTGGATAAGGCGCAGATCGAGCAACTGTTGACGGACTATCTGGGCGTATCCGCCTTTATCTGGCTGGAGTCCGGCGTTTACAACGACGAGACGGATGGGCACATCGATAACATGTGCTGCTTCGTGCGTCCCGGCGAGGTTGCGCTGCACTGGACCGAAGATGAAAACGATCCCCAATATGCGCGGTCTATGGCGGCATATCAGGTGCTCTCCAAGGCGAGAGATGCCCACGGTCGACATCTGAAAATCTGGAAATTGCCTGCGCCGGGTCCGCTGTATATGACGCAGGCGGAAGCGGAAGGTGTTGATGTCGACGGGCAAGCGATTGAACGTATCGCCGGTTCTCGTCTGGCGGGCTCCTACGTTAACTTCCTGATCAGCAATCGTCAGGTGATTTATCCGTTGCTGGATAAACGTACGGACCGTCAGGCCCATGTGCTGTTGCAGCAGATGTTCCCGGATTACCTGATCAGCGGCGTCCCAGCGCGTGAAATATTGCTGGGCGGTGGCAATATCCACTGCATCACCCAGCAAATCCCGTCAGCACGCGCGGAATAATCCCACCCATAAAAAAACGGCTCCTCGAAAGGAGCCGTTTTTCACAGCAAATAAAACCGAGGGCGTTACGCGCCTTTGGCTTCTGCTGCGGCTTTCACGATCACGGCGAAAGCATCTGCTTTCAGTGATGCGCCGCCAACCAGCGCGCCGTCGATATCCGGCTGAGTAAAGAGTTCAGCTGCGTTAGACGCGTTAACGGAACCGCCGTACTGGATGATGACCTGTTCAGCTACCGCAGCATCCTGTTTAGCGATGTGGCTACGGATGAATTTGTGGATAGCCTGTGCCTGCGCCGGAGTGGCAGATTTGCCAGTACCGATAGCCCAGATAGGTTCGTAGGCGATGACAGCATTTTCAAACGCTTTGGCGCCCAGCGTGTTCAGAACGGCATCCAGCTGACGAGCACAAACGCTTTCAGTCTGACCTGCTTCGTTTTCTGCTTCAGTTTCACCGATGCACAGAACCGGAGTCAGACCGGCTTCTTTCAGTACGCCGAATTTTTTAGCAACGAATTCATCGCTTTCTTTGTGATAGGTGCGGCGTTCTGAGTGACCGATGATGATGTATTTAGCGCCGATGTCTTTCAGCATGTCGGCAGAAGTTTCGCCGGTGAATGCGCCGGAAAGGTTTACATCAACGTTCTGCGCGCCCAGGGCAATACGGCTGCCAGACAGTTCGTGCTTAGCCTGACCCAGGTAAACAGCCGGCGGAGCGATAGCTACGTCACAGCCCGCAACTGCGGTCAGTTCATTGCGCAGACCAGCAATCAGTTCGTGAACCATGTGGGTGCTACCGTTCAACTTCCAGTTGCCCATGACTAAGGGATGTCGCATCTTTTTTCCTCCAGACGGATAGCAAGTTAATCAATACGTCACTGCCGCTCGGCAGTGTAACCTGACGACAGTATAAAGATGAAAAGACCTCGTGGCTCTGTTTTTCGTGCCTAATAGCGGCTTTGATCAATATTCTGCCAGCGTGAGCTTAATCGGTTCAACCGCGAACGTTAGCCCTTTTTCGCCCCCATCTGCCACCACATAACGCAGTGCCCCCTCCTCCTGCTGGAAGAAAGGATGCCCTTTACCTTGCGTCAGCAGGGTATCGACTTTTTTCAGGCTTTGTTCGCGCGTCAGCGAGGGGACGAACACCCGCAGCAGCGCGGCCATATACTCCTGCGCCTGTTTGCGTCGGCCCGCCTCATCAGGATCTTTCGAACCCGGCAGTAAGGTGATTTGCAGCGTTTTGATCTTGCCCGTGCCTTTCTCAAGCGCGGTAGAGGAGTAGAGCATATCGCTGATCTTGCTGGCGGCGCGGGTCAGCATAGGAGAATCTTCGTTGGTCTCTACGACCCGATATTCCCCAATCGGCAGCGTTGGATTGCTGAGATTATAGCGGGTACGAAACTGGACGAGGGTCATGTCGAACGTTGGCGAGCCGGCCAGCAGATAGGGCGCAGCAGGACCTTTGTGCTGAAACAACGCGTCTGCCCTGACGGCGCTGGCCTGATGTATTCCGGCGGTGAGCAAGCAAAGGATAAGTAGAGATTTTTTCATAGCGTGTTCGTCAATGTCGTCGCAGTAGCCGTTATGCCGTCAAGCGGCCTTGTGATTAAAGCGGTATTAGTTAGGGATTGTCAAAATTCGCGTAAAAAATACGAGAGAAACTGTGCATTAAGGTAAACTCGTCGCCAGAAAACAGCTATCGGAATAGGCTTGAGATGACAGTGCAACAGTGGTGCTTTTCTTTTCGTGGCCGTCTTGGGCGGCGGGAATTCTGGCTGTGGATGGTGACCTGGGTAGTGCTGACGATTGCGCTCTTCGCACTGGCGGGGCAGAACTGGTTGCCGACTCAGACTGCCGCCTTCGCGCTGGTGGCGCTGATGTGGCCCACCTCTGCCGTACTGATAAAACGGCTGCACGATCGCAACAAGAGCGGGTGGTGGGCATTGCTGCTCGTGTTGGCGTGGCTATTGGGCAGCGGCAACTGGTATATGCTGCCTTCGCTGGGGCAGTGGGGGCTGGGGCGCTTCCTGCCCTCGTTGATCGGTATCATGATGTTGCTGGACTGCGGCTATTTTGCCGGAACGTCGGGCGCAAACCGCTTTGGTCCAGAGCCGGAGCCGCTGCGGCTCCGTTCCTGATTTCTACCAGTAATTTTCAGCGGTGATGTTGCCAGGCCGACGGCGCAAATGTTTCGTCATCTGGCGCTCATCCTTCAGCAGTTGCTGAGTATCTCGCACCATCTGTGGATTGCCGCACACCATGACATGACTGGTGGCGGCATCCATCGGCAGGCCGACCGCCGCTTCCAGCGCGCCGCTCGCGATCAGCGCAGGAACGCGTCCGGTGAGTGAACCGGCAGACTCCTCACGACTCACGACCGTTTGAATATGCAGCTTGCCGTTGTAGCGCTGTTGCAGCTGTTGCATGTGCGGCAGATAGCTGAGATCCCGGGCAAAGCGCGCCGCATGGACTAACACGATGTTCTTGAAGCGTTCTACGCCGCGGCCTTCTTCCAGAATGGAGAGATAAGGACCGATGGCCGTGCCGGTCGCCAGCATCCATAGCGTGTCGCAGGGAGGCACTTCTTCCAGGACGAAGAAGCCAGCGGCTTCCTGCGTGATAAGCAGTTCGTCATTCTCTTTGAGCTGGTGCAGACGGGGGCTGAGTTTGCCTTCCGGCACATCCACCAGATAGAACTCCAGCGTGTCGTTGCTGGGTGCATTCACGTACGAGTAAGCGCGTTGAACCCGCTCGCCGTCCACATCCAGCGCCAGCTTGGCGTACTGCCCGGCGGTAAACGTATTGACCGGCGCGCGTACCCGGAGGCTGAACAGACTTTCCGTCCAGTTTTCTACCTCAACCACCTTTCCCGTTAGCCATACTGCCATAGTTCGAATACTCCTGTTGCAGCCTGCCGCGAGCGGCACGATATCTCAATCTGCAAATGAATTAACATGGCTGTGCATAGGGTTTTTTCAGATGCAGAGCCGATGTGAGTCGGCCCCTAAGATACGCGATCTTTTAACAGCTGTGAAACAGTGTGAGTTTAGGTTTTATAACAGAAATTCGTGCAACGCCTGATCTTTACGATCGAGGTAGTGGGTGGAGCGGATCCGGCGAATGGTGCGCGATTTACCTCGGATCAACAGCGTTTCCGTGGTGGCCATGTTGCCGCTGCGGGCAATGCCTTCCAGCAGATCGCCTTTGGTGATACCGGTAGCGGAGAAGATGACGTTGTCATTGCGAGCCATATCGCCGAGTGCCAGCACGTTGCCAGCTTCGATACCCATTTCGCGACAACGCGCCAGTTCCTGCTCGCCGATACGACGGTTTTCTTCGTTATCGCCTTTCACTTCATGGCGAGCAAGCAGGCGGCCCTGCATATCGCCGTCCAGTGCCCGGATCACGGCGGCGGAAATAACGCCTTCCGGCGCGCCGCCAATGCCGTACAGCACGTCAACTTCGCTGTCTGGCATACAGGTGAGGATAGAGGCGGCCACATCGCCGTCCGGGATCGCGAAGACTTTCACGCCCAGGCGCTGCATCTCGGCGATGATCGCGTCATGGCGCGGCTTGGCCAGCGTGGTGACCGTCAGTTCATGCAGCGGTTTGTTCAGCTGTTTGGCGACGGCGCGCAGATTGTCTTCCAGCGGGCGGTTCAGATCGATCGCGCCTTTGGCCTGAGGACCGACGATCAGTTTTTCCATGTACATGTCCGGCGCGTGCAGGAAAGCGCCTTTCTCCGCTACCGCCAATACGGCGAGCGCGTTCGCCTGACCCATCGCGGTCATGCGGGTGCCCTCAATCGGGTCGACGGCGATATCCACCGCATCGCCCTGACCGGTCCCTACCGCTTCGCCGATGTACAGCATGGGGGCTTCGTCGATTTCACCTTCGCCAATGACGATCTGACCGTCAATGTCGACCTGATTCAGCATAATGCGCATGGCTTGAACCGCCGCGTTGTCCGCCGCGTTCTTGTCGCCGCGCCCCAGCCATTTGTAACCGGCCAGCGCCGCTGCTTCGGTGACGCGGGAAAACTCGATGGCTAATTCACGTTTCATGGATATCTGTCCGTTATCTCTGGCAAGAATAAGTGCGGCAATATTATCACAGGGGTCGGAACGGGAGATAAAGCGGCGGGGAGAAAATGGGCGCGGCAGATGCGCCCGATCAAAGTTGTGGGGGATTTAAGCGACAGGCGATTTAATCGTCATGGTCCTCCCATGCGCGTACGCGCGCCACGGCTTTCTGCCAGCCGCGATAGCGATAATTCCGCTCCACGGTTTCAATGCCGGGACGAAACTCCCTCTCGATGGCGGTCTTGCTTTTGACCTCATCCAGATCGCTCCAGAATCCGGTCGCCAGACCAGCGAGGAAGGCGGCCCCCAGCGCGGTGACTTCGCGAATGACAGGACGTTCGACGCGCGTGCCCAGAATGTCGGACTGGAACTGCATCAGGAAGTTATTGGCGACCGCGCCGCCGTCGACCCGCAGCGAGTGCAGGTGCGTTCCTGCATCCGCCTGCATCGCGTCCAGCACGTCACGCGTTTGATAGGCAATGGACTCCAGCGTCGCGCGGATGATGTGGTTGGCGTTCACGCCGCGTGTCAGTCCGAAGATGGCGCCGCGCGCGTAGGGATCCCAGTAAGGCGCGCCCAGCCCGGTGAACGCGGGGACGACGTAAACGCCGTTGGTGTCGTTCACCTTACCGGCGAAGTACTCGGAGTCCGTCGCGTCGCCAATCAGCTTCAGCTCATCACGCAGCCACTGTATGGACGCGCCGCCCATGAATACGGCGCCTTCGAGTGCATAGTTGACTTCGCCGCGCGCGCCACAGGCGATGGTGGTCAGCAGGCCATGTTCGGATTTCACCGCTTCCGTACCGGTGTTCATCAACAGGAAGCAGCCGGTGCCGTAAGTATTTTTCGCCATGCCGGGGCTGACGCACAGCTGACCGTACAGCGCCGCCTGCTGGTCACCGGCGATGCCCGCGATAGGAATACGCGTGCCGCCTTTCCCCCCAATATTGGTTTTCCCATAAATCTCGGACGATGAATGAACGCTCGGTAACATGGCGCGGGGAATATCCAGCGC
>NZ_CAMKXG010000129.1 GCF_946477055.1 Lonsdalea britannica
TGTTCGCCGTTTCTCAAGGAGACTCTTTCATGACCGTCCGTTTCCGTCTGCTGACGATGCTGCCAACGTTGATCGCACTGGCAGGGTGCGCTCAACAGCAACAGCTGCCTCAGGTGCAGCAAGAGATCAGCCAATTGAATCAGCGGTTGCAGACGCTGGCTGAACAGGCCGTGGCGCTTGAACGCCAAAATGCCCTGAATGCACACTCCTACGCGGGCGTTTATCTGCTGCCAGCAGCCAAAAACTATGCGCTGGTGGACAGCGCGATCGGCCGATTGAGCGTCTCTCTCAGCCATGTTTCGCAGGAAGCCAGCGGGACATACGCCCAGTTGCATATCCGACTGATCGACGGTGGAACGTTGCCGAATTTCCGCGCGCATTTAGATTGGGGCGAACTGGACGCATCGGGAAAGCCGCTGACGGATGGCGCGCAAACCCAGTCCTTCGCCGTGTCGCAAACGCTGGTTTCCAAATGGGAAGCCGCCATCGCGCTGCGCCTGACCGGCCTGCCGCCTGAACAGCTGGGTTTCATTCGCCTGTACGATATCGAGAAGGTCACCGGGATGGCGCCGCAGCCGGGCCACATTTCCTCACCGGCGCACTAACGAATGGGTTTGATAGCGGGCATCATCTTGCCCGCCGTTTTCTGCCGAGCACCGTCACACAAGCCAAAAAAAACCCGCCGAAAGGCGGGTTTTTTGCGTATCGAAATAGAACGTTACGGTAACAGCGACGGCTGGTCCGCCCCTTCTTTCTCGACTTTCTGCTGAATCATGTGCTCGCGCTTCATGCCCAGCTTCAGCGCCAGTGCGGACGCGACGTAAATCGAAGACACCGTACCGATGGAGACACCGATCAGCATCGCCAGCGAGAAGCCTGACAGCATCGCACCGCCGAAGATGTACAGCATCAGCACCACCACCAGCGTGGTGGCGGACGTCATGATGGTGCGGCTCAGCGTTTGCGTCAGCGACACGTTCATGATCTCGTACGGCGTACCGCGGCGGATCTTACGGAAGTTCTCACGGATACGGTCGGAGACCACGATACTGTCGTTCAGCGAGTAACCGATGACCGACATGAGCGAGGCCACGATGGTCAGATCGATTTCGATCTGAAACAGCGACAGCACGCCCAGCGTGATGATGACGTCATGCGCCAACGCGATAACCGCGCCCAGCGCCAAACGCCATTCAAAACGGAAGCCGACATAGATCAGGATGCAGATCAGCGCCGCCAGCAGCGCCATGCCGCCCGCCTGCGCCAGATCGTTACCCACGCTCGGTCCAACGAACTCGATACGTTTCACTTCGCCGTGCTGGGAGGTGCTCTGGTTAATCACGTTCAACACCTGATTACCCAGCTCCTGCCCGGAGTTGCCGACGTTCGGCGACATACGCACCATCACGTCACGGCTGCTGCCGAAGTTCTGAACCAGAGGGTCGGCAAAGCCGGCTTTCTCCAGCGCCTGACGCATTTCGTCCAGATCGCCCGGTTTTTCCAGATGAATTTCAATCACCGTACCACCGGTGAAATCCAGTCCCCAGTTGAAGCCGCGGGCGCCGATCAGCACCAGCGAAATCACCAGCAGAATCCCGGAAATCAGGAACGCCAGATTGTCCCAGCGCATAAAGTCGATGACTTTACGGCCGTAGTTGAGTTGCTCAACAGTATATTCCTGTGCCACAACGCACTCCTCAGATAGACAGCTTGTTAATGCGTTTACCGCCGTAAAGCAGGTTCACGATGGCACGGGTACCGACAATCGCCGTAAACATCGAGGTCGCAACCCCGATAGTGGTGGTGATGGCAAAGCCTTTAATCGAGCCGGTACCGACCGCATACAGGATCACGGCAGTGATCAGGGTCGTCACGTTGGCATCCACGATACTGGAGAACGCGCCTTTATAACCCTCGTGGATCGCCTGCTGGACCGTACGCCCGTTTTTCAGCTCTTCCTTGATACGTTCGTTAATCAACACGTTCGCATCGACCGCCACCGCCAGCGTCAGCACGATACCGGCAATCCCCGGCATGGTGAGCGTCGCGCCGGGCAGCAGAGACATGATCCCGACAATCAGCACCAGGTTCGCGATAAGCGCGGTCGTCGCGATAATCCCGAATTTACGGTAGTAAACCACCATAAACACGATGGACGCGATCAGGCCCCACAGACAGGCTTCCAGACCCTGAGTAATGTTCTGCATCCCCAGCGTCGGGCCAATGGTCCGCTCTTCGACGATCTGAATCGGCGCAATCAACGCACCGGCGCGCAGCAGCAGTGACAGCTGGCGAGCTTCGTTCGGATTGTTGATGCCGGTGATACGGAAGCTGTTGCCCAAGCGCGACTGAATCGTCGCGACGTTGATGACCTCTTCCTGTTTCTCCAGAATGGCGCGGCCGTTGGCATCTTTCTTACCGCTGTCCTTATATTCCACGAACAGCGTCGCCATCAGTTTGCCGATGTTGTCCTTGGTGAAGTTGGACATGATGTTGCCGCCGGCGCTGTCCAGAGAAATGTTGACCTGAGGACGGTTGTATTCGTCAGCGCTGGACGTTGAGTCCGTGATGTGGTCGCCGGTCAGAATCACGCGCTTGTACAGCACGACAGGACCGCCTTCACGCATCTGTTTCACTTCTGAGTCACCCGGTACGCGTCCGCTGGCGGCAGCCGTTGAATCCGCGTTTGAGTTAACCAGACGGAATTCCAGCGTCGCCGTCGCGCCCAAGATTTCTTTCGCGCGCGCCGTATCCTGGATACCCGGCAGTTCGACGACGATACGGTCAGCGCCCTGACGCTGAACCAACGGCTCGGCAACACCCAGCTGGTTCACACGGTTACGCAGAATGTTGATGTTCTGCTGGACCGCATACTCGCGGGCTTCGCTCAGTCGCGCATCGCTCATGACCGCACGCAGCGTCGCGTCGCCATTGGCGTTGATCACCAGATCGCGGTGACGGGATGTCAGATAGCTGACGCCTTGATCGCGGGTCTGACCGTCGCGGAAGCGAATTTCGACGCCGTAGTTATCAATCTTGCGGACGGAAGCGTAAGGAATGTTTTTCTCGCGCAGATCGCTGCGCAGGGAATCCATGGTTTGTTCCTGCAGCTTGCCCAGCGCGGTATCCATATCCACTTCCATCAGGAAGTGTACGCCGCCGCGCAGGTCGAGCCCCAGCTTCATGGGTTCAGCGCCCAGCATTCTCAGCCATTGCGGAGTAGCGGGAGCCAGGTTGAGCGCAACGACAAACTTGTCGCCCAGCTCGCCGAGCAGCGCTTCACGTGCGCGGAGCTGTACGTCAGGGTTGGAGAAACGAGCCAGTATCGCGCCGTTTTCAAGCGCAATCGACTTGCTGGAAAGATTCTGTTCTTTTAAGACATTCTGGACCTGGACCAGCGTAGACTCACTGGCGGCGGCACCCCGCGCGCCAGTGATCTGAATCGCCGGATCCTCACCATATAGGTTAGGAAGCGCATACAGCAGACCGATGAGAATAGCCACGATCAGCATGATGTACTTCCACAAAGGATAACGGTTTAACACGGTAGTTCCCTTTGGGAAAAGGCAAAAAATTACAGGGCTTTCATAGTACCCTTCGGCAGCACGGAGGCTACGAAATCACGTTTGATCACGACTTCGTTGTTTTCGTTCAGTTCGATAGCGATGTAGCCGTTCTCGGAGACTTTAGTCACACGACCTACCAGGCCGCCGTTAGTCAGCACTTCATCCCCTTTGCTGATGGAATCCATCAACTTTTTGTGTTCCTTGGCGCGCTTTTGCTGAGGACGCAGGATCATGAAGTAAAAAATCAGACCGAACACGACCAGCATGATGATCAGAGAATAAGGGCTTCCCTGCGCCGGAGCCCCCGCTGTTGCTGCAACGGCATCGGAAATGAAAAGACTCATGTAAGTTTCCTCTTTATAAAAACGAAAAAGTGATCAAACCAAATAACGTCAAGGGAGCGACGTCCGCCGCCGCCCTCATACTGCTTATACGCCTTATACTGCGTCAATCGCCGGCGGAACCGGCTTACCAAGACGCTGGTAAAATGCGGTGACAAAGTCATCCAATTTACCGTCTTCGATAGCCTGGCGTAAACCTGCCATCAGCCGCTGATAATAGCGCAAATTATGGATGGTATTGAGACGCGCGCCGAGTATTTCGTTACAGCGATCAAGATGATGCAGATAAGCACGGCTGTAATGGCGGCATGTATAGCAATCACATTCGGCATCCAGCGGCGCGGTATCATCCTTATGCTTGGCGTTGCGAATTTTCACCACGCCATCGGTCACAAACAGGTGACCGTTGCGGGCGTTGCGGGTCGGCATCACGCAGTCGAACATATCTACGCCGCGTCGCACGCCTTCCACCAAATCTTCCGGCTTCCCAACGCCCATCAGGTAACGGGGTTTGTCTTCCGGAAGCTGAGGGCAGACGTGTTCCAGAATGCGATGCATATCCGCTTTCGGCTCACCGACCGCCAGGCCGCCCACAGCGTACCCATCAAAACCAATGTCTACCAGCCCTTTTACCGACACATCTCGTAAATCTTCGTAAACGCTGCCCTGTACGATCCCGAACAGCGCATTGCCGTTGCCCAGCTCGTCGAAGCGCTGACGGCAACGCTTCGCCCAGCGCAGCGACATTTCCATCGAGCGTTTGGCGTAGTCCCAGTCGGCAGGATACGGCGTACATTCGTCAAAAATCATCACGACATCCGATCCCAGATCGTGCTGGATTTCCATCGATTTTTCCGGGCTGAGGAAAATCGCATCGCCGTTGATCGGGTTACGGAAATGGACGCCTTCTTCGGTGATCTTGCGAATATCCCCCAGGCTGAATACCTGGAAGCCACCGGAGTCGGTCAGGATCGGTCCATGCCACTGCATGAAGTCGTGCAGGTCGCCGTGCAGCTTCATGATCTCCTGCCCCGGGCGCAGCCACAGGTGGAACGTGTTGCCCAGAATGATCTGCGCCCCCGTCTCTTTCACTTCTTCCGGTGTCATGCCTTTAACCGTGCCGTACGTCCCCACCGGCATAAAGGCCGGGGTTTCGACTACGCCACGCTCAAACACCAGTCGTCCGCGGCGGGCACGACCATCCGTCGTAAACAATTCGTACTTCACTTAACCTCCAGCACCAGAGAAACAGTCTGATGTCGTTGTTGATGACCTATAAATAGGCACTGCTGGCGGCCTATGCCGCCGGTAATAATCGGTTTATTCGCCGACGTGTTCCTGCTCTGCCTCGGGATTACGCGTGATAAACATCGCATCGCCGTAGCTGAAAAAGCGTAGCTGCTCCGCCACCGCCTGACGATAGGCGTTCATGGTGTGACGGTAGCCAGCGAAAGCGGAGACCAGCATGATCAACGTGGACTCCGGCAGGTGGAAGTTGGTCACTAGCGCATCGATCACGCGATAGTGGTAGCCGGGATAGATAAAGATGCGGGTATCGCCAAAGAACGGAGCAATCATCGCCTCCGAACTGGCCTGCGCCGCGCTTTCCAGCGAACGGACGGACGTCGTGCCGACGGCAATCACTCGATTGCCGCGCGCTTTACACGCCAGCACGGCATCCACGACGTCCTGCGGGACTTCCGCATACTCGGCGTGCATCACGTGATCTTCAATGCTGTCCACGCGTACCGGCTGGAAGGTGCCCGCCCCGACGTGCAGGGTGACGAAGGCCATTTCGATGCCCTTATCGCGCAGCGCTGCCAGCAGCGGCTCATCGAAGTGCAGACCGGCGGTCGGCGCTGCGACCGCGCCGGGACGCTGGCTGTAGACGGTCTGATACAGTTCGCGGTCGGCATCCTCATCAGGACGGTCGATATACGGCGGAAGCGGAATGTGGCCGATATCGTTGAGAATGGTCAGCACGTCGCGCGGATCGTCGAAACGAATTTCGAACAGCGCATCCTGACGGGACAGCATCGTGGCCGCTACGCTTTCATCCTCGCCCAGCACCAGCTCCGCGCCCGGCTTAGGCGCCTTCGAAGCGCGCACATGCGCCAACACCCGATGTTCGTCCAGTACACGCTCTACCAGAACTTCCAGCTTGCCGCCGCTCGCTTTACGTCCGAACAGTCGGGCGGGGATCACGCGCGTATTGTTGAAAACCAGCAGGTCGCCGGGTTCCAGCTTGTCCAACAAATCGCTAAAGATGCCCAAAGACGTCTCTCCGCTCGGCCCATCCAGCGACAGCAAACGGCATCCGCTACGCTGCGCCTGGGGATAATGGGCGATGAGAGACTCAGGGAGTTCAAACGAAAAATCGGCAACACGCATGACTATTCACTTAGCTATCTGACAGAGGGAAAAAGAGGCGGCCTAGTCTAGAGCCGGGAACGACCGGCTGCAAGAAATAAGCGGTCTGTGAGAGGAATTGCACTTATACTGCCGGGATGAATTTTCTCGCCCATCTCCATTTAGCCACGCTGGCCGACAGCTCCCTGCTGGGAAACCTGATGGCTGACTTTGTCCGTGGTAATCCCGACGGCACTTTTCCCGACGAGATCGTCGCCGGCATTCGGCTGCATCGCCGAATAGACAGCCTGACGGACAGCCTGCCGGAAGTCCGCGCCGCGTGCCGCTATTTCAGCGCCGACTATCGTCGCGTCGCGCCAATTACGCTCGACGTGCTGTGGGACCATTTTCTGGCGCGGCACTGGACGAGACTGTCGCCCCACGTCACCTTGCCGCAATTCGTCGCCGACGCCCGCGGAGAGATAGAACCGCATTTGCCGCAGACCCCGGAGCGTTTCCGCAATCTGAACAACTATCTGTGGACCGAACGTTGGCTGGAGCGCTATGCCGAGCTTCCGTTTATCGGCGAAGTCCTGTACCGCATGGCGCTGCGTCGCCCTCGTCTGGCGGCGCTGGCGGGCTCTTTCGAGGAGGTGGAGCGTCACTATCATCAGCTTGAAACACTGTTCTGGCAGTTTTATCCCGTCATGATGGAGACCGTAAAGAGCGGGCGGCTGTCATCATCAGCGACGAGCTAATCGGTCGACCTCGGAAAGCAATACCAATTGATGCAATAGGCAAAACCTATCTCATTGATTGGCCGACATTCCCTTTATTCACCCTGACGAAATACCTATACTCGCTAGGGTTTATTTCCCTCCGCTTTACTCATTTACCACCACGGGAGTTATTATGATTCTGGTCACTCGTCCCGCCCCCGATTTCACTGCCGCCGCCGTTTTAGGCAGCGGAGAGATCGTTGAAAATTTCAACCTGAAAGAGCACATCAACGGTAAACCGGCCGTCATCTTCTTCTGGCCGATGGATTTCACCTTCGTGTGCCCGTCAGAACTGATCGCTTTCGACCACCGTTACGAAGAGTTCCAGAAGCGCGGCGTTGAAGTCGTCGGCGTCTCCTTCGACTCCGAATTCGTCCATAACGCCTGGCGCAGCACCCCTATCGACAAAGGCGGTATCGGCGAAGTGAAATACGCGATGGTGGCAGACATCAAACGCGAAATTCAGAAAGCCTACGGCATCGAACATCCGGATGCGGGCGTCGCTCTGCGCGGTTCTTTCCTGATCGACAAAAACGGCATCGTGCGCCATCAGGTCGTCAACGATCTGCCGCTGGGTCGTAACGTCGATGAAATGCTGCGTATGGTCGATGCCCTGCAGTTCCACGAAGAGCACGGCGAAGTGTGTCCGGCGCAGTGGGTGAAGGGTGAAGAAGGCATGGGCGCGTCTCCGGACGGCGTTGCCAAATACCTGTCTCAGAACGCCAACAAGCTGTAATTCACGGCTTTTGACGTAAAAAAACCCCGCGGTGGTCGCCGCGGGGTTTTTTATTTGCTGTGACTTACGCCGGACAGGCCTATGCGCTCACGCGGTCCGACTCAGGGTCATCAGGCTGCTTTGCGTCGCAGGAACACGAAGTAACCGACGAGCAACAGCGCAATCCACATAAATCCGGCATACAGAGAAATACGGGTATCCGGGAAGTAGCCGATCAGACCGATGATAAACGCCAGGAAAACAATCCCTACCGCAGAAGTCACCGCTCCGCCCGGCACCGGAAACGCCAGCGCTTTCGTCTGTTCACGGCTCAGCTTGCGGCGGAAAGCGATTTGGGAGCACAGGATCATAATCCATACCCATACCGTCGCGAAGGTCGCCAGAGAAGCGATCACCAGGAACACTTTCTCCGGCATGATGTAGTTCAGATAGACCGCCGCCAACAGCGCCACCATCATCACCACCACCGTCACCCACGGAATACCGCCACGCGACAGGCGCATGAACACTTTCGGCGCATGGCCCTGTTCAGCCATACCGTGCAGCATCCGCCCTACCCCGAACACATCGCTGTTAATTGCCGACAGCGACGCCGTGATCACCACGAAGTTCAAAATACCGGCGGCAGCATTAATGCCCATGTGCTGGAAGGTCATCACGAACGGACTGCCGCTGGTGCCGACCTGATTCCACGGATAGATGGACATGATGACGAACAGCGTCCCTACGTAGAACACCAGAATACGCCAGGGAACGGAGTTGATGGCTCGCGGGATGGATTTACGCGGATCCTGAGCTTCACCGGCGGTGATACCGATAATTTCCACGCCGCCGTAGGCAAACATCACCATCTGCAGCGACAGTATCATCCCCATTATCCCGTTACTGAAGAAGCCTCCGTTGGTCCACAGGTTATGGATACCGGTCGGCTGGCCGCCATTGCCGATCCCCCAGATAATGATGCCGATACCCGCCGCAATCATCAGAATGATGGTCGCGACTTTGAAGAAGGACAGCCAAAATTCCAGCTCGCCAAAAACCTTCACATTCATCAGGTTTATCGCCCCGATGATCAGCACGACGCTCAACACCCAGACCCAGTGCGGAACCGCAGGGAACCAGACGCCCATATAGATACCGAAGGCCGTGACGTCGGCAATCGCCACAATCAGCATTTCAAAGCAGTAGGTCCATCCGGTGATATAGCCCGCCATAGGACCGAGGTAATCGCGCGCATAGCGGGAAAAGGAGCTGGCCTGAGGATCGTTGACCGACATCTCTCCCAGTGCGCGCATGATGATATAAGCCGCGACTCCGCCGATAAGGTAAGCCAGCAGAACGCTGGGACCCGCCATCTGAATGGCGCTGGCGGAACCATAAAACAGACCGGTTCCTATCGCCGAACCTAAGGCGATAAAACGGATGTGCCGCGCACTTAAGCCACGCTTGAGCTTGGACTCTTGTTCCATATTTAAAGCAACCCTGTTTTACAAACGAAAAAACCACAGGCCGAAGCCTGTGGTGCAAATCCCTCTTGCCGTACTAAGTACGTGCGGTCGCTGTCTGACGAGCGATAAGCAGATCGTAGGCGGCAGCCACCAGCAACACGGCCAGCGACGGCAACAGCCAGGCCAGCCCTTGTTGACCCAGCGGCAGGTAGTTCGCCCACTCAGGCAACCAGGAAGCAAAGGCCGACGATTTTACGCCATCAATCACGCCGAAGACCAGACTGATCAGCATCGTGGGGGCCACAATGTAGCGGCTATTATTCCACCAACGCAGCGTAAAGCTCAGCAACACCAGCACGATACACGGCGGATAAATGGCGGTCAGGATCGGAATCGACAGCTGGATCAGATGGCTCAGGCCCAGGTTGGACACCACCATGGAAAACAGCCCCAGCACGAAGACCAGCGTGCGATATGAAAGCGGCAGATATTCGGCGAAGAACTCCGCGCAGGCGCAGGTCAGCCCTACCGCCGTCACCAGACAGGCCACAAAAATCAGTATCGCCAGGAACGCGCTACCCATGTTGCCGAACGTGTATTGTACGTACGCGTGCAGAATCTCAGCGCCGTTCTGAGCGCCCGGGATCAGCTGACCGCTGTTGGCGCCGAGGTGGAACAGGCTCAGATAGACCAGCGCAAGGCCAAGCCCGGCAATCA
>NZ_CAMKXG010000130.1 GCF_946477055.1 Lonsdalea britannica
CTTTCGCCAGCATGATCTTGCTGCCGCCGTGGGACTGCAGCAGGTCGACGTAGGAATCCATACGACCCGCGGTGGTTGGCCCCAAAGAGCCGGAGGCATAGCCAGTCGGCGTTTTGGCCGGGCCTGCGTAGTAAATCGGATGGTCTTTAACGTACTGAGGCAGACCTTCACCGTTGTCGATACGCTCTTTCAGCTTCGCATGAGCAATATCACGTCCTACGATGATCGTACCGCTCAGAGACAGACGCGTAGAGACCGGATACTGAGACAGTTCGGTGAGGATGTCATCCATTGGTCGGTTAAGGTCAATGCGGACCGCTTCGCCTTCGCCAGCCTGACGCAGATGTGCCGGGATGTATTTGCCAGGGTTCTGCTCCAGCTGTTCCAGCCAAATACCGTCGCGGTTGATTTTGCCTTTGATGTTACGGTCTGCGGAGCAAGATACGCCCATACCGACCGGACATGATGCGCCGTGACGCGGAAGACGGATCACGCGAATGTCATGCGCGAAGTATTTACCGCCGAACTGTGCGCCCAGACCCAGATTACGGGCTTCTTCCAACAATTCCTGCTCCAGCGCGGTGTCACGGAAAGCTTGACCGTGTTCGTTGCCTTCGGTCGGCAGTTCATCGTAGTAGTGCGTGGAGGCCAGCTTGACCGTTTTCAGGGTGGTTTCTGCAGAGGTGCCGCCGATGACGAAAGCAATGTGATACGGCGGGCAAGCCGCGGTGCCCAGCGTACGCATTTTTTCTACCAGGAAGTTTTTCAGTTTTCCCGGTGTCAGCAGCGCTTTGGTTTCCTGATACAGATAGGTTTTGTTGGCAGAACCACCGCCTTTGGTGACGAACAGGAACTTGTACTCTTCGCCTTCCGTGCTGTAGAGGTCGATCTGCGCCGGCAGGTTGGTCCCGGTGTTAACCTCTTTGTACATGTCCAACGGTGCGTTCTGAGAGTAGCGCAGGTTGTCTTCGATGAAGGTGTTGTAAACGCCGTGCGACAGCGCTTCCGCATCGTTGACACCGGTCCAGACGTTCTGGCCTTTCTTGCCGACAATGATTGCGGTTCCGGTATCCTGACAGGTCGGCAAAATACCCTTGGCGGCGATTTCCGAATTGCGCAGGAATTGCAGCGCGACATATTTGTCGTTTTCACTCGCTTCCGGATCGCTCAGGATATCGGCGACCTGCTGCTGGTGGTCGGGACGCAGCATGAACGAAGCATCGTGGAAGGCTTGCTGCGCGAGCAGCGTCAGTCCTTCCGGCGCGATTTTCAGCATGTCCTGACCGTCGAACTGCGTGACGGAAACATAGTCCTTGGAGAGCAAGCGATACTCGGTTTTATCTTTACCGAGGGGGAAAGGCTCTTGGTAATGAAAAGTTTTATTCGACATTGGTTTCTCACTTAAGGCCGTATAGTTTATGAATTCATTCAGTTTTATCGCCCTGGCGGCGTGTTTTGCGCAGTCTTAATCATTAGAGCGGTGCGTTTCGTGCTGCGACAAAAGTAATAGACGCTACAATGTTATGGTTTTATTTCCACGAGTGCTACGTATGCGGGGCACATTATTATTAATCTCCGTCATGTTTTCATGGAAAATAGCGATAGGCTTGTTTCATTCGGCGAGAATTCAGTCGGATGTGCTTTGAAAATAATATTTAAGTTAATTAATTTGTTTAATTTAAATAAATAAAGGCGAGCTGGAACATGTACCAAAAAATAAAAACACGCATGATAGCTATGCATTTTCATTATTTTATCCCCGCAAATATCCCCTTTTGTCTTCTATAAAAAGATCGTATTAGTGTGCATTCGCCGTTCACAACACGCGTGCTGGGTTAACGTCTAGGCTTCATTGCAACCCTGTTTCTGTTGGTGCTCGGGAGGTCGGTCAGAGCAACGCTGCACTCACTTAGAGAGGAATACGCATGAACTTCGATCTGTTTGCCGATGAACAACCTGAGCGCCGTACGGAGAGACTGGCGCCGGGAGCCGTGGTGCTGCGCGGCTATGTCTGGGACGAAGCCCGCATGTTATTGGACGGTATCCAGCAGGTGAGCGATTCCGCGCCTTTCAGACACCTGATAACGCCGGGCGGCTATAGCATGTCTGTGGCGATGAGCAATTGCGGTCCCTTAGGATGGGTGAGCGATGATCGAGGTTATCGTTACGATGCGTACGATCCGCTTTCTGGCCGCCCTTGGCCCGAAATGCCGCCTCTCTTTTATCCGTTAGCGACGGCCGCTGCCGAAGAGGCGGGTTTTCCGGGATTTCAACCCGATGCGTGTCTGATCAATCGCTACTCATTGGGAGCGCGTTTATCGCTTCATCAGGATAAGGACGAGCGCGATATTGAGCAGCCTATCGTCTCGTTTTCATTGGGGTTGAATGCCGTTTTTCTGTTTGGGGGACGTGAGCGTAGCGATCCCTGTCAGCGTGTACTGCTTTCTCATGGCGATGCGGTGGTGTGGGGTGGGGAATCCCGGTTATTTTACCATGCGATTCAGCCGCTAAAACCAGGGCCATTGCCCAGTGACATGCCGTGAGAATACCGGTTTAACCTGACGTTTCGCCGCGTTCGCTGAACGGTGAGCAAACGCATGTTGGGATAGTTTAAAACGATCATCGGGCGTCAGATGCGCCCGATGGAGAAAGATCAGGCACGCCCCAGGCGCATCAGTTCTTCCGGTGCAAAGAAGCCATTTACGCCCTGTAGCTCAACGCATTTGGCCTTACGGACGTCTTCACGTTTTAAGTTCTCCGCATGGATTGCGGCGATAGTGCCTACCGTGCGAGAGCCTGCCTGCATGACTCGGCAGCCCGTGCTGAGTGGATTTCTGTATCGGTCATATGCGGTGTACATTTTTTGCCTCCTTTTTTACGACATACAACGCTATTGATCCTACTGCTCGGCATGGGATTAGACCATGACATTAGCATGGTTATAATTAATTGCTCTATAAATCAAAGGGCTTGTGACGGGGCGCATTAAAAACGACAGAACGAACGCCTATGAGCGGCGTTTGTTCTGTCGACCGTCAGGAGGTCGCGTTTTTGGGCAGACGTTTGAAACTGAAGATCAATTGAACCGCGTTAATGACAATTAGCAGCGATGTCACCAAAAAGACCCAGCGGTATCCCAGGGTGGCGGAAATACCGGAGCCGAGCAGGGGGCCGACGACGTTCCCCAGATACATGCAGGACTGGTTATAGCCAAAAATGCGTCCGGTCACCTGCTGGCTGCTGTATTTCACCAGCAGCGCCTGCACTGCGGGTAACAGCGCACCATCGGCAAAGCCCAGGATAAAGCGCAGGATCCCCAATTGGGTCGCGCTTTGAATGGTCGACATCAGGAAAAACAGCAGTGCGCTGAACAACAGCGCGACGATGAGGATGCGCTGAGAACCGATGCGGTCACCCAGCTTGCCCAATCGGGGCGCAGACATTAACGCCGACACCCCGGGAACAGCGGCAATGACCCCGCTGATAAAGGCGATATTCTCGATGTTGGGCGACAGTTCGCGGATGAACAGCGTCAGTATCGGGCTAATCGAACCATTAGCCATCTGTATCATCATGGTGGTGACGCAGAGGCTGACAATCAGCATCGGATAGGGCAGAGACGCGAAGACCGCCTTGCCGGACAGTCGGTCGGCTTTGCTGACTTTGACGAAATTCTCTTTAATGGCGAACAGCGTAATCAGGAAAGAGATAAATAGCAGGCCAGACGTCACGAAAAATACCGTTCGCAACCCCAGGTGATCCGCCATGAATCCCCCCAGCATCGGCCCTATCAACACGCCGGAGACTTGTCCGGTCGAGAGCGTCCCTAGAGCCCAACCGCTTCGAGCGCGGGGGACCTGAGAGGCGATCAACGCCATCGCGTTAGGGATATAGCCGGAAGTGAGCCCCATCAAGGCGCGAAGCAGGAACAGATGCCAGACGCTGGTCGCCATCCCTTGCAGCCCCATGACGATCGACATGCCGAGCGCGGCGCGCAGCAGCATCAGCCTGCGCCCTTTACGGTCGGCCAGACTGCCCCACAGGGGGGCGACGATGGCTGAAATCATGAAGGAAGAGCTGAAAATCAGCCCAGACCACAGATTTAGAGACGCATGATCGCGAACGCCGAGTTGCTCGATATACAGCGGCAAAAACGGCAGGATCTGGCTCATGGCCATGCCGGTAAAAAAGCACCCTACCCAAGCGGAGAAGAGGTTAAGTTTCCATTTTTCCATAAGGTCAGGACATGAAGTTACTTAGACTGTGAATAATCAGTATGGCCGTTTTACCCGCATCGTGAAATGGTTTTTGTATATCAAAGAATAACAGGCAGGTGGAAGGAAGGACGAACCAGGGGGAACCGAATGGGAAATGATGACGCCGCCTTTCCGGTCAGGATAGGCGGCGAGGAGCCTTACTGACGGACCAATCGGCCTATCGCGTGGCTGTCTTCGAAGTTACTGCGGAATGGGTTGATATCCAGGCCGCCGCGTCGCGTATAGCGCGCGAAAACCGTCAATTTCTGCGGCTGGCAGTAGCGCTGAATATCATTGAAGATGCGCTCGACACACTGCTCATGGAACTCATTGTGCTGGCGGAACGAGATCAGATAGCGCAGCAGGCATTCCGGATCGATTTTTTTGCCTTCATATTTTATCACTACGCTGCCCCAGTCCGGCTGGTAGGTCACCAGACAGTTGGATTTGAGCAGGTTGGAGCTCAGCGTTTCGCTGACCGTCGGCGCATTTTCGGAAACGGCGTATTTCAGATAATCCGGGTTGAACGAATAGTCGTTCACTTCGATATCCAGATCGTCAATAACGGTGCCCGGAAGACCGTCGATTTGTGCCGGATAGCCGGTCAGCCCAGGATAAATATTAACTTTAACTTGGCCTTGCGCGGCGGCAGACAGGTCGGTCACCAGCGTGGACAACAGCGTTTCAATGTCGCGCATGCGCGTCTGGTTAAAGCTGTTGAGGTACAGCTTGAACGACTTGGATTCGATCAGGTTTACCGAAGAGGCGGGCACGTGAAATTCGGCAATGCCTACCATCGGTTTGCCTTTCTTGTTGAGCCACGACAGCTCAAAGGCCGTCCACAGGTCATAGCCCGTGAAAGGCAGCTCGGCGTCGGTCAGGCCGACCAGCTCCCGCCCATTGGCGCGAGGCAGCGCTTCCAGCAGTTCCGGATCGTATTGATCGGGATAGCTGGAGCGAACGCCAAGATGCGTGATTTTATCTTTTTCCGTGATATGCATAAGATCATTTCCTTGCCGGAGCGGCGTTGATATAGCTTCTGAACAGTTTCCGCGTGCCGTAAATCGGGCCGACGCCCAGCACCGCATAAACGACTTTAATCATGAATTGAGACAGAATCATGGTTTTGATCACGTCAAAACTCAGCACATTATAGAACGCCACGGTGCAGAAAATAACGCTGTCTACCGCCGATGCGGTAATTGTACTGGTGATGACGCGAATGAACAGATAGCGCGACTTCGTCATGATTTTAATTTTGTACAGAACGTAGGCGTTGACGTTTTCAGAAACCAGATAGGCGAGCGAAGACGCCACCAGCACCGCCATGATGCTGTGTACGATACCGTTGTAGGTATGGTCGTATTCCCACTGCGGCAGTCCCGGGATCAGACTGGTCACCCACAGGCCGAGGACGAACGCGAGGTTGGCGAAAAAGGTGATGAGGATCGTTCGCCTTGCCAACTTCAGTCCATAAAATTCGTTAAGGATATCCACCAGAATAAACGTAATGGGGTAGACGAAAACGGCAGGCGGCACCACCATGTTTAGCGCGGGAACGAAGACCGGCTTCACCCCGGCAATGGTCGAGAAAATATAAATAACGCTCAGCGCGATGCTGATCAGCAGATAGGCATGCCATGAGCGATCGTTGCGGTCGCTGATGTCGTAAACGGTCGTGATGTCTTTGCTGTTGTAGAGCTTTTTATATAAAGCATTGAGCTCGTGGCGGCTGAAATCGTCTGAGATTTCGTTATCCACGAGCTCTTTTAAATCCATGCTGATGGTTTTGCCGGTGGCCAGCACCATGATATTGGCTGACAATTCGCCGCTATGGTTAAATCCCAGTAGTTTAAACTTTCTGTTGGATTCCATTTACAGTCTTTCCTCTATGATATAGCCCAGCAGTTCTATATTGCTGGATCTTTTCCTTTCAAAGGATATGTTTCCCTCTGGTGGCTGAATAATAAAACCTTCCGCCTGCGAATAGCATAATGAGGGGGTGTTAACTACCAGGGCCGGCGGACGCTTAATAATAATGACATCGTTCGGTGAGAATTGGTCATTGATAGCGGATTCAATCCTGACCGCCAACATATTTGACTCTTCGCCAAAGAAATAAGTGAGCGGATATTGAATCGCCAGTTGACCTATTTTCTTATCTTGTGACGCTAATAAATCAGATTGAGGAATAATAGGAATCGCGGCCGGATTTTTATTCCCTTCGTAGGAAATGGTATTATTAAGCTGTTCGATCTTTTCCAGATCGTAATCTTCTATTTCTTCACACGACAGGCCGAAAAAATCGGAAATACGATTCACGGTTGATTGCTGTACGTTATTCACGCGGCCATCGAGAATTTTGTAGATAGTTGTGCGGGTCACACCGGTGCGGTTTGAAAATGACGCTTTCGTTTCTCCGCGCGTCCGCATCAAATATTCAATATTCTTGATGATGTTGGTTTTACGTTGAGCATTCGTTGTTTTCATAGACATCCTTTACGCAATAACACCTCTTACCCGCTTATCTTACGCTAAAACAGCGTTTGTCCGCATCCAGAGGGGCGTAATTTCTTGTCGAATTCAGCGGTTAAATCATCATACAAAATTCTTAACTTACACACTATCCCTGCCATTATTATTGGCTTATTGAAAGTGAACACTAAAGTTTGTTTTACGTCAACTTATCTGTTGACTAAACGTTTTTTGCTGCGTTAATGTTTAAAAAGCTCAGATAGATACGCACGGTACATAATGTTGTTATGTATTTATGACAATCATTATTGATTAGATAATTATTGCCGTGATTTCTTTATTCGAGACAGAGTCATTCTAATTCCAACACCAGGGAACTTAGGTAGGAATGAATGAAGACAATATCATTCAAGATCCATTGACCCGATATAATTAGCCATGCCAATCATATTGCCGCGTTGCCGTGAAAATCTGGCGGCGCGGCAACATGATTGTTCGGCGCTCGGCGCTTATCCTCTCCTCGCAACGTCCTCTCACCGTCAGTCTCCGTTCTGTCGAAGTCCAGGGTGGATACCGGCGGTACGCCGCTCTATCATGATTCATGGGTCACCCAAGAAGCGCAAATTCGTTCACAAGGAAGTAACACTGAAACGCGAATTTTCGCTATCATGCTTCCTTTCTACCTGCGACTGATGAGTACTATGGAACGTTTTCTTGAGAATACGATGTACGCCGCCCGGTGGCTGTTGGCTCCGGTTTATCTTGGTTTATCGCTGGGACTGCTGGCGCTGACCATCAAGTTTTTTCAGGAGATCTGGCATGTTCTGCCCAACATTTTTTCCGTGGCGGAATCTGATCTGGTCCTGACGCTGCTGTCGCTGGTGGATATGACACTGGTGGGTGGTTTACTGGTCATGGTGATGTTTTCAGGTTACGAAAATTTCGTCTCGGCTCTCGATATCGACGAGGGCAAAGAGAAGCTGAACTGGCTCGGCAAGATGGACTCCGGTTCGCTGAAAAATAAAGTGGCGGCCTCTATCGTCGCGATCTCTTCTATCCATTTACTGCGCGTGTTTATGGATGCCCGCAATGTCGCCGACAACAAGCTGATGTGGTACGTGATTATCCACCTGACTTTTGTGTTGTCCGCATTCGTGATGGGCTATTTGGACCAGCTGTCGCGTCGGGACAAAGACCACTGATCTCTGGCGCGCTAACGTTTGCCAGTCACACAAGTACTTGCCCACAGAGTCAGGCGCGTTCGCCGCGGCGTACCGTCTCTGTGGCGCGCGAGTCCTCTCCAGGTCATTTTGAGGGTTTTGTCACAACTCTACATTGTTACCGGTAACATGTTATCGGTAACGGTGCTACGATTATTGACATAACCGTTTTTATTCGATGGGTGGAGAGGAAGTATGGCGGGTCAAAGCTTTATTCTGATGGGCGTGTCCAGTACGGGGAAATCATCAGTCGGCGAAGCGCTGGCGAAGGCTATCGGCGCCAAGTTTATCGACGGCGATGATTTGCACCCGCGCAACAATATCCTGAAAATGGCGGGGGGAGACCCGCTAAATGATGATGACCGCGCCCCGTGGCTGGAGCGCATCCGCGATGCGGCCTTCAGCCTTGAACGAAAAAATGAGATCGGCGTTATCGTCTGTTCGGCCCTGAAAAAGAAATATCGTGATCAAATCCGCTCGGGTAACGAGCATGTCACCTTTATCCATCTTTCCGGCTCCTTCGAACTGGTTCTGGCTCGCATGATGGCGCGCGAAGGCCACTTTATGCCCGCGGCGCTCTTAAAGAGCCAGTTCGATACCTTAGAAGTGCCGGGGAACAACGAACCCGATGTGATCACGGTCAGTATTGATGGCAGTTTTGATGACGTAGTGAAGCGCTGCGTCATGGCGGTACGTGGGAGAGCGTGCCGTGCTTAAACGGAGGAATGAATGAATAACAATAAAGTCATTGAGCAAGTCACACGTCGTATTCTGGAGCGCAGCGAGGCGTCTCGCAGCCGCTATCTGGCGAAAACGGAAGCTCAGGCGGCGCAAGGCAAAACTCGTAGCCACCTGTCCTGCGGCAATCTGGCGCATACGGTCGCGGCCTGCCCCACCAGCCAGAAAGGCACGATTCTGGATTTCACCCGCGTCAATGTCGGCATCATCACCGCCTATAACGACATGTTGAGCGCCCATCAGCCTTACGGCACCTATCCCGACAAGATGAAGAAAACGCTGTCTGAAATGGGGCACAGCGCGCAGATTGCCGGCGGTGTCCCGGCGATGTGTGATGGGGTGACGCAGGGGCAGGATGGTATGGATCTGTCGCTGTTCTCGCGCGATCTGATCGCTCAGGCGACGGCCGTTTCGCTGAGCCACAACACCTTTGATGCGACGCTGCTGCTGGGTATCTGCGACAAAATCGCGCCCGGACAGCTGATCGGCGCGCTGTCGTTCGGCCATCTGCCTTCGGCTTTCGTCCCGTCCGGCCCGATGTCCGCGGGCATCAGCAACGACGAGAAAGTGAAAGTCCGCCAGCAGTACGCCGCGGGGGAAGTCGGCAAGGCCGCGTTGCAGGACATGGAGTGCAACGCGTATCACTCGCCGGGCACTTGTACGTTCTACGGCACGGCCAACACGAACCAGCTGGTGTTTGAAGCGATGGGGCTGATGCTGCCCGGTTCTTCTTTTGTCGCGCCGAACGATCCGCTGCGAGCGGCCCTGACGGATAAAATCACCGCGCATATCGTCACTCAGGCCGACAACGGCACTCAATACCGACCGCTGTCGCGCGTTGTGGACGAAAAATCCATTGTTAACGGACTGGTCGCACTGCTGGCTTCCGGCGGAAGTACCAACCACTCTATCCATCTGGTGGCGGTCGCGGCGGCGGCGGGTTACATCCTGACCTGGGATGATATCGAAGAACTGTCTCAGGTCGTGCCGCTGCTGGCGAAGATGTACCCGAACGGTCCGGCCGATATCAATGAATTCCAGCAGGCGGGTGGCGTACCGACGCTGATGAAAGCGCTGGCGGAGCGCGGTCTGCTGAACATGGACGCCACGCCGGTCTATGGCCGCATGGAAGACTATCTTTCAACGCCGCGCCTGCAGAATGGCGAAGTGGTTTTCGAACCTGCGGCTGACTCTTCCAACCCGAACGTCATTTCTCTGCCCGGCACCCAGTTCAGCGT
>NZ_CAMKXG010000131.1 GCF_946477055.1 Lonsdalea britannica
GCGTGGAAAAACGTTCCCAGTTGCATCAGCAGGCGCAGCTGGAAATCCAGATCAAAGATACCGGCATCGGGATTGATGAAACGCAGCAAACCCAGCTGTTCCAAGCCTTTCGACAGGCAGACACCAGCATTTCCCGTCGACATGGCGGCACCGGGCTGGGCCTGGTGATCACCCAGAGGCTGGTGCAGGAAATGGGCGGCAATATCCGCTTTCACAGCGTGCCCGATAAGGGCTCGACCTTCTGGTGTACGCTGAATCTGCAGCTCAATCCGCACCCCGCCGTGCTCAACAACTACTTCGATATGCTGCAAGGGAAAAATCTGGCCTATGTCGAAGCGAACCCCGCCGCCGCGCAGGCGACGCTGGATGTGCTGAGACGAACGCCGCTGGCCGTCAGCTACAGCCCCACGACCGAGCAGCTGCCAGCGCAAAAGTTCGATATCTTGCTGGTGGGCATTCCCGTCCATTACCGCAATACGCTGCTGGACTTCACGCCCAAGATCAACAACCTCTGCCGTCGCGCGCCCTGCGTCATTCTCGCCCTGCCCAGTCTGGCGCAGATGGATGCGGAACAGCTGAAAACGCTGGGCGTTCATGCCTGCCTGAGCAAACCCATCACCTCCGCACGTCTGTTGCCGCTGTTGCAGGACACCAACCTGTTCCAGTGCAGCTATACGAACAGTACCGGGTTGGAGCTTCATCCCAAGCAGGAAACGCCGCGGCTGCCGTTGCGGGTGATGGCGGTGGACGACAATCTGGCGAATCTCAAGCTCATCGGCACGCTGCTGGAAGAGCTGGTGGATGACATCATCCTGTGCGAGAGCGGCGCGGAAGCGGTAGAGCAAGCCAGGCAAAACGACTTGAACGTGATCCTGATGGATATCCAAATGCCGGGGATGGATGGTCTGCATGCCAGCGAGTTGATCCGCCAGTTGCCGAATCACGAGGATACGCCCATCATCGCCGTCACCGCGCAGGTCATGCACGGCGAACGGGAACAGTTTCTCCAGTCGGGTATGGACGACTATCTGTCCAAACCGATTGATGAAAAGATGCTGTACAGCGTGCTGCGCAGACACGTGCCCGAGCCGGAGGTCACCGCAGCCGACGACGCCGAAGAAACCGTGTCGCTCGACTGGGCGCTGGCGCAGCAGCAGGCCGCCAATAAACCAGAACTGGCGCGCGACTTGCTGAAAATGCTGTTGGATTTTCTGGCTCAGGTGCGTCCGCAGATTGAAGCGCAGCTGGACGGACAGCATCAGGAATCACTACTGGAAATCATTCACAAACTGCACGGCAGCTGCAGCTATAGCGGCGTGCCCCGCCTTAAACAGCATTGTGCGTATCTGGAACAGCAGTTGCGTCGCGGCGTCACGGCGGAAGCCTTAGAGCCGGAATGGCTGGAGCTGCTGGACGAAATGGCCCATGTCGAAAAGGCCGCGGGACAATACCTTTCCGATTAACACGACGCCTTCATTATTTCCCTCTTTAAGGGGGGAAATAATGTCATTTTATTTTATCGACTTTGTAAACACCTTGAGCGATATAAATAAATAGCTCGTTATCGTTTTAACAAACCTAACACGCTTTATTTTTAATTTTCGTATCGTATTTATTTAACATCATCAAATGACTTTATACTTAAAAGAATCATTATCGCGAGAATGATTATTACCTACGCCCTAATATCACGAATAAATTGACAATAACATTCTTTACCGGATAATCCCCAGCCTGGTGAAATACCCCTCTGAATAGACGGCAATTGCCATATATAAGGCAGTCCTATTCACAAACCACCGTCAATAATAATAAAACGCCATTCTTTTTAATAAATTGCTGTATTCAATCGGTTAATTATTTCTCATTTATTTCTTTTTCGACGACACACACTCGGGGTTTTGTTATGAGGGTTAATACACCTGTCACCCAACATGAATATTCGCTGGACGCGAATGCTACGTTAATGTCAACCACTGACGTTAAAAGCCATATTACCTATGCCAATTCCACCTTTATTCGGGTCAGTGGATTTGATGCCGAAGAGCTTGTCGGCCAACCGCATAATATTGTACGCCACCCGGATATGCCTCCCGCCGCATTTGCAGACATGTGGTATACCTTGCAACAGGGAGACAGTTGGACCGGCATGGTAAAAAATCGCCGCAGAAACGGTGATTATTATTGGGTCCGCGCTAACGTCACGCCGGTTTATCACAACGATAAACTTTCTGGTTATATTTCCGTTCGTAATACGCCCGAAGCGGAAGAAGTGAAAGCCGCCGCAGCGCTGTATGAGGCGGTCAACAAACAGCAGGCGGGCCGCCGTAAATTTTATAAAGGGCTGGTGGTCAGAACCGGCCTGTTCTCCGTGCTGTCCGTATTTCAAAAAATGTCGGTACGCTGGCGTCTGCGCTGCGCCGTATTGGCGGGCGGTATCATTCCTTTTCTGTTTTCGTTGTCCGGCGCAGGTGTCCTGCCGCTTGCCATCGCTTCCGTGCTGACCCTGCTGCTGCTGGACGCCTTTTTACAGCAGCAAATCGCCCGTCCTCTACAGACCATACTGCGTCAGGCGCAGCGTGTAGTTTCGGGGAGAAAAGTCGACAGTCTGCGGTTTAACCGCGTGGATGAAATCGGCATGTTGCTGCGGGTGGTCAATCAGTTCTCGCTCAATCTGAACTCGTTGGTCGACGACGTCAGCACCCAGGTTGCAGGCATGAAAAGCGTCAGCGAGCAGTTGGCGGGCGGCAATGTCGACCTGAGCCACCGCACGGAAGAGACGGCGGGCAACCTGCAGCAAACGGCGGCGGCGATCGAAGAGATCACATCAGCCGTCCACCAAAGCGCTGAAACGGCGGCGAACGCGATCCAACTGACCGACGCGACGACTCAGGCCGCGCAGCAGGGCGGCGACATCATGCGACAGACCGTCAAGATGATGAACGCGATCAACGCGACCAGCGTCAAGGTAGTGGATATCATTTCCGTCATCGACAGCATTGCATTTCAGACCAACATTCTGGCGCTGAATGCCGCCGTGGAAGCCGCCCGCGCGGGCAGTCAGGGGAAAGGATTCGCGGTCGTCGCAGCCGAAGTTCGCCAGCTGGCGCAAAACTCGGCTTCCGCCGCCAAAGAGATCAAGGCATTAATTGACGATAACGTCGCCAGCGTTCAGAACGGCAGCCATCTGGTAGAAAAAGCCGATCAGCATATTACCAATATCGTGGAACACGTCGGACAGGTCAGCGGCCTGATCCACGAGATCGGTCTGGCTACGCGGGAACAGACGTCGGCGCTGGCGCTGATCAACGATTCCATCGCCCAGATCGAGCAAATGACGCAAAGCAATAGCGAGATGGTCACTCAATCCTCAGGCGTTGCCGCAGGACTGAATCAGCAAGCGATCCGTCTGACGGAAGCGGTCAACGTCTACGGGCGTTAACACAGAACGAAGATCCACGAATAACGGCGAATGTTTTATACTGATTAAGTATTAAAAGATGATAAAAATTCGCCGAAAAACAGATCTTACCCTCTGCATAGATTTGCACCGGGTAAGGGGTGAATATCTCGGCTTTACACACATATTCAGGAGCGAAAATGACTAGTATCAGCTCGGTCACCTCCGTCAGCAGCAGCTCTTCTGGCGGTTCGACCAATTACTCGCAGAAGATCAATCAGCTCAACCAGAAACTGGAAAAGGCCACAGAGCAGTTGAAAGATGTGTCTAACTCAAGCGCGGATGCAGAGACGAAAGCCACTCAAACGCAGATGTTGCAGGCACAGATTGAGATGATTGAAGCTCAGATTGAGCAGCTCCAAAACCAACAGGCTCAGGAGCAAATGGCACAGACGCAGCAAAGCCAGCAACAGCAGAGCATCGCTGAAAACAGCAACGCGTCCACGGCCAGCAGCAAAAAGGAAGGCGTGAATCAGCCGACCGACAGCAATCAGATTGACATCTATATCTGACGGTCATCTGCAAGGCCGGCGCTTTTCGCGTCAGCCGATGCACTGACCCACGGTCGGGCCTCGATGGCCGACCGCGTTCTCTGCCCCACACCTCCTGACACCACGAAGGTCTAAGCTCCGCGCATCATCCCCTGAGGCGCATCTTTACGTTTTCCCCTACGCTTTACCGCAAAATTCTGCGTTTTTTCAGACAAAGTGCTAAATATTCACCCAACTCACTTGTTTTATAATCACTCCATAGCCTACCAAGGCTGACAAATGGAGGAAGACATCATGGCCGCAATCAGCGCAATAGCGTCGACATCATTCAGCGATTCGTCCAGCAACCGTGATAACACACAAAGGATTGCCCGGTTGCAACAGCAGATACAGCAACTGACCCAACAACTGAGTCAGGCCACGTCCAGCAGCGGTGAAGATTCAAGCGCTCAGATGCAGATTCAGATGATTGAAGCGCAGATTCAGGCGCTGGCAGCCCAGATTTCCCAGCTGCAATCCGCGCAGGCGCAGAGCTACGCCAGCGACAGCAGCACGCAGACCAGCAGCTTCTCAGCGTTGGCGGACGGCATTAATCGCCCTACCGCCAACAACCAGATTAACGTCTACGTGTAATCGCGAGCGAGAAGAGGAACGCGCCGGTCAGTCAGACCGGCCGTTTGAGGCGTCTTTCAGGGGTTTGATTAACCCCTGCAAACCTTCCATTTTGATGACCATCGTCAGTTGCAGCAGCTCCCCCAAACGTCCTTCGGGGAAAATCTCCTTACGCGCGAACCACAGCAGATACTCTTCCGGCAGATCGATCAAAGCCCGGCCCTTGTATTTACCAAATGGCATGGTCGTGTTGGCGATAGCCAGCAGGTCGGCCTTTTCCATCGCTATTGCTCCAGCAGGCGCATCATTTCCGCCTCATCGATCACCGGAATGCCCAACGACTGTGCTTTGGTCAGTTTCGACCCCGCCGCTTCGCCCGCGATCACCATATCGGTTTTTTTCGATACGCTGCCGCTGACCTTCGCGCCGAGTGCCGTGAGGCGATCTTTCGCTTCGTCGCGCGACAAGACGCTCAACGAGCCCGTCAATACCAGCGTTTTACCGGCGAACGGGCTGGAGGATTCGTCCACATCGACGACAACCGGCTCGGGCCAATGAATGCCAATCTCTTCGATAAGCTCCCGGATCACCTGCTGATTGTGCTCTTCATCCAGGAAATTGCGTACGCGCGTCGCCACGACAATTCCGACGTCCTGCACCTGCTGCAACGCCTCCAGATCTGCGTCAGACAGCGCCTGCGGCGTCAAGAAATGCGCAGCAAGGCTCGCCGCGGTCGCCTCGCCGACGTCTCGAATGCCCAAGGCATAGAGGAAGCGGGCGAAGCTGGTCGACTTGGCTTTCTCCAGCGCATTCACCAGATTCTGCGCCGACTTCGGCCCCATGCGGTCCAGCCCGGTGAGGATGCCCGCCGTCAGCCGGAACAAGTCGGCTGGCGTATGCACGTACTCTTTTTCCACCAGCTGATCGATGATCTTGTCGCCCATACCATCGACGTCCATCGCCCGGCGGGAGACAAAATGCTTCAGCGCCTCTTTACGCTGCGCGCCGCAGAACAGGCCGCCGGTGCAGCGCGTTACCGCTTCGCCTTCCACCCGCTCAACGTCGGAACCGCAAACCGGACACTGGTCAGGAAACACGATAGGCTGCGTTTCTTCCGGACGTTCCGTCAACACGACGCTGACAATTTGCGGGATGACGTCTCCGGCGCGGCGCACCGTCACGCGGTCGCCGATGCGAATGCCCAGACGATCGATTTCATCGGCATTATGCAGCGTCGCATTGCTGACCATCACGCCCGCGACGGCCACCGGCTCCAGCCGCGCGACCGGCGTAATCGCTCCGGTGCGGCCAACCTGAAACTCCACGTCGCGCAGCCAGGTCAGCTGCTCCTGCGCCGGGAACTTGTAGGCCACCGCCCAACGCGGCGCGCGGGCCACGAAGCCAAGACGCTCTTGCAGCACGAGATCGTCGACCTTGATGACCACGCCGTCGATATCGAAGCCCAGACCGCTGCGCGTCTCTTCCACCTGACGATAGAAATCCAGCACGGCATCGCTGCCGCTGCACCGCTGGATGCGATCGCTGACCGGCAGTCCCCAGGACTTGAAGCGTTGCAGCCGCTCCCAATGGGAGTCCGGCAGCTCGCCGTCTTCAATCAGCCCAACGCCATAACAGAAAAAGGTCAGCGGACGTTTCGCCGTAATACGCGGGTCCAGCTGACGCAACGAACCGGCGGCGGCGTTGCGCGGGTTGGCAAACACCTTGCCGCCCGTACGACGCGCGTCCTCGTTCAGCGCCTCAAAGCCGCTGTGCGTCATAAAGACTTCGCCGCGCACTTCCAGCCGACGCGGGATACCGTCGCCGCTCAGCCGCAGCGGGATCGCGCCGATGGTGCGAATATTCGAGGTGATGTTCTCCCCCGTCGCCCCGTCGCCGCGGGTGGCGGCGCGCACCAGCACGCCGTCTTCATACAGCAGGCTGACCGCCAATCCATCCAGTTTCAGTTCACAGCAGAACGAGAGATCGTCTGCGTGTTTCAGGCGGTCATTGATACGCTTGCAGAACGCCAGAAAACTTTGCTCGTCGAAAACGTTGTCCAGCGACAACATCGGCACTTCGTGCCGCACCGACTCAAACGCCGCCAGCGGCTCCGCCCCCACGCGTTGCGTCGGCGAGTCCGGCGTGATCAGCGCCGGATGTTCCTGCTCCAGCGCCTTTAGCTCACGCATCAGACGGTCGTATTCCGCATCGGGAATTTCCGGCGCATCCTCCACGTGATACTTGTGCTCGTGATAACGGAGTTGGGTGCGCAGCGTTTCAAGACGTGCTTCAACAGACTGTGAATTCAATGGAGTAAACCCTTTCTCTGACATAACGACATCGATCAGCGGCTGGCCTTGATGGTATTGATGATATTGGTGGTCGAACAGCCGTCCTCAAAGTTCAGCACTTTGACTTCGCCGCCGTTGTCCCAGACTTCTTTGCTGCCTGCGATCTCTTCCGGCTTGTAGTCGCCGCCCTTCACCAGAATATCCGGCAGGATTTCGGCGATCAGACGCTGCGGAGTATCTTCTTCGAACGGCACCACCCAGTCGACGGCTTCCAGCGCGCCCAGCACGATCATACGCTGCATCAGCGGATTGACCGGACGTGTAGGGCCTTTCAGACGTTGAGTCGACGCATCGCTGTTCACGGCCACAATCAGGCGGTCGCCCAACTTGCGGGCATTCGCCAGATAAGACACATGACCGGCATGCAGAATGTCGAAGCAGCCGTTAGTCATCACGATGCGCTCGCCGCGCTGACGCGCCTGCGCGACCGCCGCTTTCAGCTGTGCTTCGTCCATCGCGCCGAACCCCGTTTCCGCACGGCCGCGAATCGCATTTTCCAACTCGATCGGCGTAACGGTGGAGGTGCCCAGCTTGCCGACCACGACGCCTGCGGCGGCATTTGCCAGGAAGCAGGCTTCTTCTATGGGATTACCGGCGGCCAAGGCGGCAGCCAGTACGCCGATGACCGTATCACCGGCCCCGGTTACGTCATACACTTCCTGCGCCTGCGTCGGCAGATGCAGCGGCGTTTTACCCGGCTGCAACAGGGTCATGCCCTGCTCTGAGCGGGTGACCAGCAGCGCGGACAGATCCAGATCCGCCATCAGCTGCATGCCGCGCGCGACCAGATCGTCTTCGTCGCGGCAACGGCCAGCGACGGCTTCGAATTCCGACAGGTTTGGCGTCAACAGCGTTGCGCCGCGATAGCGAGCGAAGTCCGTGCCTTTCGGATCGATCAGAACCGGCACACCGGCCGCTTTCGCCGTCTGAATCATGCTTTGCACGTGGACCAGCGCGCCTTTGGCGTAGTCGGACAGCACCAGCGCGCCGATTTTCGGCAGCGCCTGCTGAATGCGCTCGATCATCGGTTCCGGGTCAACGTTGTCGAACCCTTCTTCGAAGTCCAGACGGATCAGCTGCTGATTGCGGGACAGCACCCGCAGTTTGGTGATCGTCGGGTGCGTCGGGACGGAGACGAAATCACACTGCACGTTGACTTCGTTCAGTTTGGCATTCAACGCCCGGGCCGCATCATCGATCCCGGTCAGGCCGACCAGACGCGAACCGGCGCCCAGCGCCGCGATATTCATCGCCACGTTTGCCGCGCCGCCCGGACGCTCCTCGATGGTGTCGACTTTGACCACCGGCACCGGCGCTTCCGGTGAAATACGGCTGGTCGGACCATACCAATAACGGTCGAGCATGACATCGCCCACCACCAGGACACCGGCTTGACGAAAATCAGGTAGCGTAACTTTCATTCCCTGCTCCAAAAAGGGTTCATTTTATCGCGCGCTATACTACCACAGCTCGCCCGACGGCACGGCCCCCGCGGGGGGAATCCGCGGCAGCGTCGCCGATTTTGCGTACAACTTCTCAGCTCAGCCAGTTTTTCCAGCTGCGTTCCACCTGCTCGCGCTCCGTGGTAAAGAGCGCTTGGCTCACGCGCCCGGAGCGTTCCTGCAAGGCCAGACGATGCAACTCGTCGCGCAACGTGATGTAAGCCCGCGTTAACGCGTTGGCCTCGTCTTCTTCCATCACGCCGTGCTGGGCCATCATCTCCAGAATTCGCACATTGTCGGACCAGCGCGTTAACGCCGGCTGCGCGTGCGCATAGCGCAGGACCAGATACTGCACGATGAATTCGATGTCGATGATGCCGCCTGCATCCGTCTTCAGATTGAACGCGTCCGGATCCCGACTGGAGCGATGACGCCGCATCTTCTCCCGCATCTCCCGCACCTCGGCGCGTAGCGCTTCGCCGTCGCGTTCCCGGCAGAGGATATGTCGACGGGTCGCCTCGAACTGACGCTGGACGCCGGTTTCGCCGTAAACCATCCGCGCACGCACCAGCGCCTGATGTTCCCAGGTCCAGGCATCGTGGCGCTGATAGTCGTCAAACGCGCCAACCGTGCTGACCAACATCCCCGCCGCGCCGGAGGGTCGCAGCCGCGCATCCACTTCATACAGAATCCCGGACGAGGTGCGCGTGCTGAACAGATGCATGACTCGCTGGGCCAGCCGCAGATAGAACTGGTGGCCGTCGATACTGCGCTCGCCATCGGTCATCACGTTCGCCGGACAGTCGTGTAAAAAGACCAGATCGAGATCCGAACCGTAGCCCAGTTCCCAGCCGCCCAGTTTGCCGTAGCCGATTACCGCGAATCCGCGCCCTTCCTGCTGTTGCAGGTGCGATGGCTGACCGTAGCGCATCACCATACTCTGCCAGGCCTGTTGCACCACAGCGGCGATGATGGCTTCGGCCAGATAGGTCAGATGGTCGCTGACTTTCATGATAGGCAGCGCGCCCGCGATATCTCCGGCGGCGATCCTCAGTTGCTGCGTCAGCTTGAATTGGCGCAGCGCCTCCAGCTGTTGCTCTTCGTCATCTTCCGGCACCCGCATCAAATACTGGCGCAGTTCATCCGCATAGGCATGTTGCGCCGTCGGTTGATAAAGCGTAGCAGGGTCGAGCAGCTCATCCAGCAATAGCGGATAACGCGCCAGTTGGCTGGCCAGCATCGGAGAGGCCGCGCACAGGCGGATGAGGTGCTTCAACGCCGGGCGCGATTCGAGCAGCAGCTCCAGATAGGTTGTTCGGGTGACGATGCCGATGAGCAGCGGCGTGATGCGTGAGACGATGATATCGGCCTGCTCCTGCTGACAGGCTTCCGCTAGCAGCGCAGGCATCAGTTGGTCCAGCACGTCCCGGCCGCGCGGACCGATGGTGCGCCGGGACAGCTCGGAGCGGAAGTCCTGCAGCTGTCGAAATAGGTTGGTCCGATTCTCTTTCGGCAGATGCGGGGTCAGCGACGCCAGTTCGGCATCGTCCAGCCCGTCCTGCCACAG
>NZ_CAMKXG010000132.1 GCF_946477055.1 Lonsdalea britannica
GCTTTCGGCGCACGCGTTATCAGGCGGTGGTGCGCCCGGCGCTGTGGCGGCTGGGGCTTCGCACCAACGCCCGCATCTTCCAGGCACAGAAGCCGGAGGAGATTATCAGCTTCCTGTTGCAGGAAGCGGGTATTACCGACTTCGCGTTCGCGCTGCGCAACGAACACGCCCAGCGGGAATACTGCGTGCAGTACCGCGAGAGCGACCTGGCGTTTATCGAACGTCTGGCGGCGGAGGAAGGGCTGTTCTACTTCCACGAGTTCGGGGCAGGCAAACACCGGGTGGTGTTCGCGGACGATGCGGTGGCGCTGGGCAAAGGCCCGGACCTGTTCTTCAATCTCGCCAATCAGGGCCTGTCGGAAGGCGCGTATGTGCGCCAGTTCAACTACCGGGAAGCGGTACGCACGGCGGAAGTGGAGCTGAAGGACTACAGCTTCAAAACCCCGGCCTATGGCCTGTCGCACAAGAAGCTGGGCGAAGAGCTGGACCATCAACGCGAGAGCTACCAGCACTACGACTACCCGGGCCGCTTCAAAAAAGACCCCAGCGGCAAGGCGTTCAGCTGTCACCGGCTGGATGCGCTGCGCGCTGATGCGGTCACCGGTCAGGGCAGTTCGAACGCCGGGGCATTGATGCCGGGGAGCGCGTTCACCCTGACGGAGCACCCGAATCCGATGCTGAACATCAGATGGCAGGTGGTGAACGTCACCCACATCGGCACCCAGCCGCAGGCGCTGGAAGAAGAAGGCGGCGGTGAGCCGACGATGCTGACCAATACCTTCGGCGTGGTGAAGGCCAGCACCACGTGGCGTCCCGCGATGCCGCACCGCCCGATGGTGGATGGTCCGCAAATCGCCACCGTGGTTGGCCCATCAGGCGAGGAGATTTACTGCGATGAATACGGCCGGGTAAAACTACAGTTCCCGTGGGACCGCTATGGTGCAAGCGATGACCAGAGCTCGTGCTGGGTGCGGGTGAGTCAAGGCTGGGCGGGCGGTCAGTACGGTATGGTGGCCATTCCGCGCATCGGCCACGAGGTGGTGGTGAGTTTTCTGGAAGGTGACCCGGACCAGCCGCTGGTGACGGGAAGAACGTTCCATGCCACCAACCGTCCTCCTTACGATCTGCCTGAGCATAAAACGCGAACGGTATTACGGACCGAAACGCATCAGGGAGAAGGCTTCAATGAACTGCGCTTTGAAGATCAGGCCGGAGAGGAGGAGATTTACCTGCATGGTCAGAAAGATCTCCGTGCGATGGTCGAGCACGACGTCGTCTGGCATATCAGGCACGACGCGCATACGGAGATTGATAACGAGCGGGTGGCCCGCGTCAAAGCCAACGACCACCTCACGGTAGAGCAGGAAAAGCGCGATCATATTCAAGGGGATTACTCGCTGACCGTCGATGCCTCCATGCACCAGAAATTAGAGCAGGCTTGGCTGGTTGATACGGGTCAGGAAGTACACGTAAAAGCGGGCGCCAAGGTGGTTCTTGAAGCGGGTGCAGAGTTGACGCTGAAAGTCGGAGGAAGTTTTATCAAAATTGACCCCTCGGGCGTGACCTTAGTCGGCCCATCGATCAAGATGAACTCAGGGGGGAGCGCAGGCAATGGCACGAGTTGGGCGGGGCAGCCCCCCAACCTGCCAGGTGAAGTTGGGGTTCCTCCTGCGCCGCCAGCCTCATTGCCTGCCCCCGCCATTCATAAAAGCATGGAGTCGATAGCACCCCTTGCCAAGCCTTGTCCCCTTGCCAAAGGGGGTAAAGCATGAGTGTGAGTACTTGGCTAACGAAACATAAAGGTAGGTTGTTTGCGATCGTGGACGGTGCGGCAGACCGTTCGGTGGTGGCGCGTTTCTATGAGCTAAGTCAGGGTGAGGCGGCCCCTATTTTCGCCGGGACTGCTTTTAGTGATCAAGCGGCTCTGGGGCCTTGGTTACTGTCCAATCCTTCACCTGCATTTGTGGAAGCGTCACCTGAGCTGAGTGGTTTTTATTGGGTGAGCGAACAGCCGATTGACGTGGTACGTCGTCACTTACAAAGCCTGATACAGGTTATCCATGAAGGCGAAGCCGTGTGGTTTCGCTTTTCTGAACCTCAAATTTTCCTGCCGATGTTCAACGCGATGAGCGCCGAAGAGCGAGATGCGATTATGGGCCCTTGCGCCGGGATGTGGCTCAACGGCACCGAGTTTTTACGTACGCCCGGAGTTCCATTTCATCCTGCTTTGGCGTCCCCTTGGTTTCATATCCAACCTCATCACTTGGCGCCGTTATATGACGAGAATCGACACGCCTATATTCTTCGCCGACGGCTTTGGCAAGTTATGACAAGCATGATGGAACGCCATCCCGACCCGGCGGGCACGATTTTACCGATTCTCAGGCAAGCGAATGCTGAGAAGCTTGAGGGGGATGTGCTTGACGGTGTGGTGGCTGGCGTCTTGACCTTGCAGACCGGCCTTCTTCTGGAAAGTATTCGAGAGCCGCTAATGCTGACCGACGCCGAATGGGCTCAGGTTAATCACTGGATGGCGCAGCATAATGAATTGATAGGAGTCCATTGATGGCGGCAGATCCTTACTGCATTCCCTGCGAACGTTACGAAAACTGGATAGAGATTGATATTCGCGATGAGCACAATCAATCATTCGAAGGATTGAAAGCAACATTGACAGATGAAACCGGCAAGTCGGAGACAGTGGCACTTAAGGATGGGCCTACGCTGGCGCGCGGTTTTGCCGTCGGCCCAGTGACCGTGAAGCTGGAGACGTTGCCTTGGCTTAAGGCAGCTCAGTCACGCGAGAAACTGAAAGACGGGGAAAGTACGGTGCCAGCTTATGCCGTGGAGCGTGTTGGTCACGATTCAACGAAACGCGAACATGTTAAAGCGACCACCGGCGATCTCTGCTTGACCCCGGCCGAGCCTGCTTTGCCGGAAGCACATCAGGAAGGGAAAGCCGGCAACGTGCGGTTCTATACCAATCATTCTTACGTTATCGAGGTGAAAGGCTACCAGATCAACGTATTGCGTATCGGCGTCTTTTTTGACGGTACCGGGAACAACAACTCTAACGCCGAGTCAGGTCTAAAAAAAGTCGAGCAGTGGCTGCTAGAGACCTGCTCAGATCCGGCGCAGCGGGAGAAAGAACTGCGCGGTTGCGAAAGGGGACAACTACCCATCGGCGGCAGTGCGGCTAATGATATGACTAATGTGGGGAAGCTCCACGAGCAATATCTTTTTGGGGCTAAAACCTTGAGTGCTCATACCTACGTCAGCGGCATTGGTACTCGCGACCCGGTAGCAGGAAAAGATGAGTTGGAATACCGGGCAGACGACACGCTGACGCAAGGGCTGGATTTGGACTTTGTGGGTGAAGATACGTCGATTATTGGCAAAGTCGATCTCGCGTGTGGGCAAGGGATCGTTGCCGCGATAATGCGCGATTTGGAAACGGTTTTGCCCAGTATTGATTGTATCCATCGTGTTGTCTTCGACGTGTTTGGTTTTAGCCGTGGAGCGGCGGCGGCACGGCATTTTGTAAACGTTATCGATCAGAAAAACGACCACCCGTTGGTGCAGGCGATAGCAAATAATGAGGCTATCCGCCTGAAGGCGGGTTTTGACTGGAGCAGTCGTGAAAATGTGCGTATCGCGTTTGTCGGCATTTTTGATACGGTCGTGTCGTCGTTCAACTCCCGAGTCAACACGCGGCTGCGGGATGACAGCGCGGAGCGGGTGGTACATTTGACCGCACTGGATGAGGTGCGTAAACACTTCCCACTGACGCGGATCACCCCTACGGCCGCCGGCACCAGCATCCCGCCGCACTTTACCGAACTGGCGCTGCCGGGAGCGCATTCGGATATCGGCGGTGGATATTATAGCCGCTGGAGCCTGTCTAATCCGAACAGCGATCCTGCGTTGACCGAGTGCATCGAACTGGAACGCTTTATGAGTGAGGAAGACGCTTCGATGCCAGATATAAGCAGCCGAGCCTATCAAAAAGCGCGTGCCTACGCGGAAGAGAAAATCGCGCTGGGCTGGGCCGATCGCCTTGAGCCTGTTTTGTCGCGAAGCTCTACGCCGCCGTTAGGGGCGATCGGTTTGCTTCCCTACTCATTTATCCGACGCCGTGGTAAAGATGATGCCTGGCCTAAAAAAGCCGTTTATGTGGAGGTAGTGATGCGCCGGGTGGTTGAGGGGGAATATTCCCGTATTCCGTTGCATATGATGCTGGAGGCCGGGCGCGCAGCAGGGGTTCCATTCAAAGCGTGGCGATCAAAAGATAAAACGCTTCAATTGGAGTCGCTTTCTGCCAAGCAACCAATAATAAATCTGACAAAATTGGATGAACACTGGGCACAGACGGCAATCGAGCAAGGCATGATCGGGGACCTGAGTAAACAGTTGTCTTCATCGGTGTACCGGGCATTGCGTCGTAACTATCTTCACCATAGCGCCAATAACCAGAGCATAGCCAATCCGGCCAATACGAGTAAAAGTGAGCCTTCCGTTAGCAAGGAGCGGCGGCGTTTAATCGGGAATGAGGAGGCATGATGTTGAGATACTTTTTCCTTTCACTGGGCATTTGCATGTCGCTGATGGCATGTTCAACGGGAAATGCGGCAACAAGAGCCAATTGGAGTTACGGTTCAGGCAGCAATATTGATAGTTTTTGCACGACCAAAGCGATTTTTTATCTCCATGGGAAAACGGTTTTTAGTTATCCTGGGGGAGGATGCAACGCTGGCGCGCCGCATAAAGACATCATAGAAAAAAAATATTATTGGTCTGGGGGAGGAGGACTACCTACCGATGGTGTCCCTGTTCCTGACAAGGCTGAGATAGAAATGGTGTCCTTTCATGATCGTAAGCGATATCGGATCGACGTGGATTTACCGGCGGATTTAGCACAGCGGATGCAGAAGCGCTATCAAATTAGCGGACGAATTGACCAACGCAGTTGGCTTTATTTTGGTCTGGCGCCCGGGGGATATTATGAGGTGCTTTTGAAAGGCGACAAGTTGAGAGTCAAGCCGGACCTGCTGCTTGCCCGTGGCATCGCCAAAGAAGTGGCTGATGACTGGTACGATAAGAAAGTCTCTGTGGCAGAACAATATGGCATCGACGATTTTGACAAAGAGTACGGCGACCTCTTCAAACAACACCCCATCCCTAAGGGCATGGCGTGGGCTCCCATCATGGACGGCTATCGCGCCAAACAACCTAAAACGGACCAACAGCCGGTTAATTAATCACAGCAAACTGCACTCGATGGGTTGAGACATACTATGCTGCGTTGCCCTGTGGCATTCGCCGCATCATCTTTACGGCCAATATCTCCAGCAAGAAATTGGCGTCGGCCAGTGAACGGCGGTGTTTAATCTAGGCTCAGGATGTACGCTATTTCGTCAGATTTGGCTCGAATTGAACTTGATCGCGTCATTATGTTGACTTAAAGCGACGACTTTTAATCCCATCGCATCATCAGATCAATAATGGAGAAATAAAATTATGGGAAATGCGGTTAAATTGGGCGACATCGATACGGGGCACGATAGCCATCCTCCGACGTCAGTTATGGCTGGCTCTTCCACGGTTAAGGTGGATGGCCTTCCTCTGGCTCGCCAAGGTGACCCTTTAGCCGCTCATGGTCACGCACGTAACATCAGCGGTGGTTCATCAACGGTCAAGGTGGATGGTAAGCCCGTCGCGCGTACCGGCGATGCCGTGGGATGTGGGGGGGTATTAATCGGTGGAGGTACGGTCACTATCGGGTAATTTTTTCGACGTGATACCCCAACCCATCAATATTTAAAACCAACGTATCACTAGCCGAAAGTCAGCGAGCTGCGGTGGACTCTTCATCCGAGGCGCAAGATATTACGACCGGATCATCACGTGTCAGCCCTTTCACTCTGTTTCCCTGAAGGGGCTATGACCTTGACCGGCGCGGTCTTAGGCGCGATGCAGTCAGCTAGTCTGCTATGGTTTCAAATCTCCGCCTTATCTACCAGTTTCAAATCCTCGCCTTATCTACAACCGATCCTTCGTTACATTCTGGTGTTTCTACTCACTCCATCCGGTAATTAAATTACATTTCTCCCCACATTCTCCGCCGAAATGGAGAAAGGAAAGCCTTGGCCTATATTCAGGACTCTGAATCGAACGGTGCAATGTGATGCAAGTCACAATGTTAAAACAAAGTTACCAAATTGAAGTGTGATATGAGTCACGAAAGAGGGGCGCTCGAACGCTCATTTTTAACAATGTAGCTGACTTTCAGATCTGATTTGTGATGAGGATCGCGTGAAATCCCACCTGAGATGGGGTAAATGAGTGATCTCAGTCACAAATTCCCCTCGGGGTACTGGGGGCGGAAACGGCGTGATAGAGTCGATTTGTCTACAGAACGACCGATGGTTTTTGGCGAAACCATCTCACTATTACGACGCGCACCGTCCCTGAGCGCGTACCACCGAGGGGAGTAAGTTTTATGCTATCACCAACTGTTAAGGTCAAGATACAGAATTTTGGCCGCTTCCTCAGCAACATGGTGATGCCCAATATCGGCGCATTCATCGCCTGGGGCTTAATCACCGCGCTGTTTATTCCTACCGGCTGGCTGCCGAATGCAACCCTGGCCAAGCTGGTCGAACCCATGATTACCTACCTGTTGCCGTTGCTGATTGGGTATACCGGCGGTCGGTTGGTCGGCGGCGAACGCGGCGGGGTAGTGGGCGCTATCACCACGATGGGCGTCATCGTCGGCGCAGACATGCCGATGTTTATGGGGGCGATGATGGCCGGACCGCTGGGCGGCTGGGCAATCAAACGCTTCGACCGCTGGGTGGATGGTAAAATCAAAAGCGGCTTCGAGATGCTGGTGAACAACTTCTCGGCCGGGATTATCGGGATGCTGCTGGCGGGGCTAGCCTTTTTAGCCATCGGCCCGCTGGTCTCCTCCCTGTCTAAAGTGCTGGCGACCGGGGTCAACCTGCTGGTACAGGACAACCTGCTGCCGCTCACCTCCATTTTCGTGGAACCGGCCAAAGTGCTGTTCCTCAATAACGCCATCAACCACGGAATTTTCTCCCCGCTCGGCATCCAGCAGGCAACGGAAACCGGCAAATCGATCGTCTTCCTGATTGAAGCCAACCCCGGACCGGGGCTCGGTCTGCTGCTGGCCTACATGTTCTTCGGCAAGGGCAGTGCAAAACAGTCCGCGCCTGGCGCCGCCATCATTCACTTCTTCGGCGGTATCCATGAAATCTATTTCCCCTATGTCCTGATGAATCCGCGTCTGATGCTGGCGGTGATCCTCGGCGGTATGACAGGCGTTTTCACGCTGACGTTGTTTAACGCGGGACTGGTCTCTCCGGCCTCTCCCGGCTCGATCTTTGCGGTCTTGCTGATGACGCCGAAGTCGTCGCTGATCGGCGTGGTGCTCTCCATCTTGATGTCGGGTCTGGTCTCGTTCCTGGTCTCTGCGGTGATGCTGAAACGCGTGCCGGTAGGCGATGAGGAAGACAACGGACTGGCGGACGCGACCCGTCGTATGCAGAACATGAAGCAGAAATCGAAAGGCAGCAAAGCGCCGGGCGCGGCCCAACCACAGCCTGTGATGCGCGCGACGCTGGATGCTTCTCAGGATTTGAGTTTGGTGCGACGCATCATCGTGGCCTGTGATGCTGGCATGGGGTCGAGCGCGATGGGCGCGGGCGTGCTGCGCAAGAAGGTGAAGGATGCCGGACTAAACCATATCTCTGTCAGCAACATGGCGATTAACAGCCTGCCGGACGATGTCGATCTGGTCATCACCCATCAGGATCTCACCGCAAGAGCGTTGCAGCATGCGCCGCACGCGATTCACCTCTCTCTCAGCAACTTCCTCGACAGCGGCTTGTACAACGAGCTGACGACCCGGCTGTTGGCGGCGCACCGTCCCGTGGCGGCGAATGATAACCGGCTGATTAATCAAACGATTGTGGCGGCTAATGACGACTGGTTCGATCCGGCGGAGCATGAAACCAACCTGTTCGAACTGGGTGAAAACAACATTTTCCTTAACCTAAAGGCTGACAGTAAAGAGCAGGCTATCCGTTTCGCGGGCGAGCAGCTGGTCGCCGGGGGATATGTGGAGCCCGCCTACGTCGAGGCCATGCTGAAACGTGAGGCCATGACTTCCACCTATCTGGGCGAATCCATCGCCGTGCCGCACGGCACCGTTGAAGCCAAAGACCGCGTGCTGCGCACCGGAGTCGTGATTTGCCAATATCCGCAAGGGGTGCGGTTCGGCTCCGAGCCGGACGACGTCGCGCGGCTGGTGATTGGGATTGCCGCCCGCAATAACGAACATGTTCAGGTGATTGCGCGTCTGACCAATGCCCTGAATGACGACGGCATCATCGAGCGGCTGGTGGAAACCCGCAGTGTGCAAGAGATGCTGGTGCTGCTCTCCGGCGAACGCGTGGCCTAAGGCCCGTCGGACCGGCGTTGACCGGTCCGTGCGTTCAGCTCAACGGTTTTGACAAGATATCGAGGTCTACAATGAAAGCGATTCATTTCGGTGCAGGCAATATCGGTCGTGGCTTCATCGGCAAAGTTCTGGCGGACGCCAAGTCCGAGCTCATTTTTGCCGACGTCAATCAGCCGCTGGTGGATCAACTGGCCCATCAGCAGCACTACGAAGTGCATGTTGTTGGAGAAGCGTCGCATGTCGAACAGGTTAACCGCGTCAGCGCAGTGCATAGCGGCAGTCCCGACGCCATTAATGAAATCGCCCGCGCGGACATCATCACGACCGCCGTCGGGCCGCAGGTGTTGAGTAAAATTGCCGGGACGCTGGCGCAAGGGCTGATTGCGCGGCATGAACGCGGCAATCAGCAACCCCTGAATATCATCGCCTGCGAAAACATGGTGCGCGGGACCAGCCAGCTGCGTCAGCATGTCATGGCGGCGTTGCCAGAGACCTTGCATTCGTGGGTCGACGAGCATGTGGGATTTGTGGATTCGGCCGTGGACCGCATCGTGCCGCCCAGCCCTGCGGCGAACGACGATTCGCTGGAGGTGACGGTCGAAACGTTCAGCGAATGGATTGTCGACAGTACCCAGTTCAAGGGCGATTTGCCGGTCATCGCAGGCATGGAACCGACCGCCAACCTGATGGCCTATGTTGAGCGCAAGTTGTTTACGCTCAATACCGGCCACGCTATAACCGCGTATCTTGGGTGCCTGGCGGGTTACCGGACGATCCGCGAAGCGATACTCGACGACGCGGTGCGCGCGGTGGTAAAAGGCGCGATGCAGGAAAGCGGCGCGGTACTGATTAAACGCTACGGGTTCGATCCGGCGCAGCATGCGGCCTATATCGACAAGATCCTCAGCCGTTTTGAAAACCCGTATCTGCACGATGACGTAGAACGCGTGGGCCGTCAGCCGTTGCGTAAGCTGGGCGAGGGTGACCGGTTGATCAGGCCGTTGCGTGGTACGCTGGAATACGGTCTGCCGCATCGTAATCTATTGATCGGTATCGCTGCGGCGCTGAAGTATCGTAGCCTTGATGATGTGCAGGCGCGTGAAATGGCGGCACAGATTGAGGAGCACGGCGTCGAACATGCACTGATCCAGATCGCCGGACTGGAAGATCGCCCCGAGGTTGTCACGCAGGTGGCAGCGTTGTATCACTCCCTGTAACGCAAGGTGAAAAACGATACCGATGCCAGAACACAGTTATTCTCCCGCAGATAAACGTCGGGTGGCGGCTTCCGAGCCGAACCCGGCGCAGGAA
>NZ_CAMKXG010000133.1 GCF_946477055.1 Lonsdalea britannica
ATGCGCTGGTGATGGCGGCGATGGAGAGCGACTCGGTTCTGCCAAGCGCCAAAAACCTGCTGCTGGTGCTGGACGAAGGCCACCATATTCCGGACGTCGCCCGCGACGCGCTGGAGATGTCGGGCGAGGTAACGATTGGCGCGGTGCAGCATCAGATGGATCAGTTCATCCAGCAGATGGGCGTTTGTCTGGCTCAGTTCTCCCCCAAATCGCCGCCTCGGCTGAGCCAGCCGGACCGGCTGGCCGAACACTGCGCCGAAATTCGGGAGCTGATTCAGTCCTTTGAACGCATGAGTACGCTATTTCTACCGGCCTCGTCACCTGCGGCGGATTACCGTTTTCCGATGGGTAAGTTGCCCGATGAGATGCGCGAGCTTTGCTCCCGTCTGTTTAAGCTGACCGACAGTCTGCGGGGACTGACGGAGTATATGCTCAACGATCTGGCGGAAAAAACCGGCAAGCATGACGTGGTGCGTCTACATCAGACGATGCTGCGCATGAGTCGGCTGCTGGGCTACTTCGAATCTCAAAGTAAACTGTGGCGGCTCGCGGCGCTGGAGCAGGCTTCGCAGGCGCCGGTTTCCAAGTGGCTGGTGCGGGAAGTCCGCGACGGTCAGCTTCATCTCTATCTGCACTGCGCGGGTATCCGCGTTTCGGATCAGCTTGACCGTCTGCTGTGGCGTAACTTGTCTCATGTGGTGATCACCTCCGCCACGCTGCGCTCGCTGAACAGTTTTTCGCGGCTTAAAGAGTTAACGGGGCTGGGCGAGGACGATGGCGATACCTTCATCGCGCTGGACTCGCCCTTCAATCATCGCGATCAGGGTAAGCTGGTGATCCCCAAGATGAGCTATGAGCCGTTGATGGCGCAGGAAGAGGATCACCTTGCCGAAATGGCGCGTTTCTTCCGCGCCGAGCTGAAACGCGATGCGCATAAAGGCATGCTGATGCTGTTCGCCAGCCAGCGCGCGATGCAGCAGTTTCTGACGCAGGTGACCGATCTGCGGCTGATGCTGTTGGTGCAGGGCGACAAACCGCGCTATCGGCTGGTGGAACTCCACCGTCAGCGGGTTGAGCAAGGGCAAACCAGCGTGCTGATCGGATTGCAGTCCTTCTCCGAAGGGCTGGATTTGAAAGGCGAACTGCTCTCGCAGGTACACATCCACAAAATTGCCTTCCCGCCCATCGACAGCCCGGTGATTCTGACCGAAGGCGAATGGCTGAAAAGCCTGAAACGGCACCCGTTCGTGGTACAGAGCCTGCCGAGCGCATCGTTCAGCCTGATCCAGCAGGTGGGTCGCCTGATTCGAAGCCATACCTGCTTCGGCGAAATCATCATCTACGATCGTCGCCTGTTGACCAAGGGCTATGGCGCCCAGCTGCTGGCCGCGCTGCCGGTCTTCCCCATCGAACAACGGGATATGCCCGCGCCCTGATTTTCCCTGTCAGCGCTGCTCGGACAGCCGCCGCGCATTCGCTCTGCGACGCGCGGCAAACGCTGCTCAACGCGATAAAACATGCTATTTTCACTGCAAACGATTCGTGTTAACGCTTGGAAACGTCATGGATTACACCAAAATTATTAAAGAGGTCGGGCGGGGAAAAAATCATGCCCGCGATTTGGATCAGGAGACGGCGCGCGCGCTCTATGAGGCGATGCTGAACGATGCCGTTCCGGAGCTGGAATTGGGCGGATTGCTGATCGCCTTTCGCATCAAAGGCGAGGCGGAAGCGGAAATGCGCGGTTTCTATCAGGCGATGGCGGCTCAGACGTTATCGCTGACGCCGCCGGTCGACCGTCCGCTGCCGGTGGTGATCCCCACCTATAACGGCGCGCGTCGACAGGCCAATCTGACTCCGCTGCTGGCGCTATTGCTGCACAAAATGGGGTTGCCGGTCGTGGTGCAGGGCGTGAGAACCGATCCGACGCGCGTGACCACGTGCTCCATCCTGCAAGAGCTGGGCGTGGCTCCGGCGGAGTCTCAGGACGAAGCGCAACGGCAGCTGGATCGCGGCGAGCTGGTGTTCTTGCCTATCGACGTGCTGTGTCCGCCGATGGAGCGGCAGCTGAATATGCGCTGGCGGATGGGCGTGCGTAACAGCGCGCATACGCTGGCGAAAGTCGCCACGCCGTTCGGGCCATCGGCCGCGCTGCGGCTGGCCAGCGTGTCGCATCCTGAATATATCGCGCGCCTCGGGACGTTTTTTGAAGATATCGACGGGCGTGCGTTGCTGATGCCGGGCACCGAGGGCGAAGTTTATGCCAATCCCCGCCGCTTTCCTGAAACCTATTTCATTCATCGCCAGCAGCAGCAACCGCTGCAGGCGCGGCAGGATATGCTTATCGAACGGTCGGCGTTGCCCGCGACCTCCGATGCCGTCGCGACAGCGCAGTGGACGACCGCTTGTTTGACCGGAGAACAGCCGGTGCCGCAGGCCATCATCATGCAGCTGGCGTGTTGCCTGGTCGGCTGCGGCGAAGCTGAATCGCTGACGCTGGCCGTGGACGAGGTGGTTCGTCGGTTGGCGGCGTAGCGGTCGTGGACGGTTCGGTTCTACACGCTCGTGCCGTCGCCGTGTTCTATGCTTGAAAAAAACATCTTAAAGATTGGCCGTTTAATCACTGTGATTGGATGAGGTTGGCGCGGTAGCGGAAAGTGACTGCGGCGCCTGAGTCTGCATTGACGTAAAGGAGCAGCCATGCAGCAGATAGTGGAGTATTTCAACGCGCTGAATCGCGATTATCTCGCCGTCCATCAGGCGAAAGAAGATCTGTTTTGGCAGCTGTATATGGGCATTGGCGACGACGATGTGGCGGCGCGCTTCTCTGCTGCAGAAAGCGCCTACAAGCGATTTATCGCCCAGCCGCAGAAACTGGCGGAGCTGCGTGAGCAGATCTCGGCGCTGGAAGCGTTACCGGAATCAGCGCAGCAGCAGGCGTTGCTGCACGGCCTGCAAGGCTGGTATCGCTTCTTCGACTGCAACGTGATTGAAGATCCGGAAGCACAGTCGCTGATGGAGGCGCTGATTGCGGCGGAAAGCGATCTGTACGCGCATCGTCAGACCTATCAACCCACACACCTGAATGCTGACGGCGAACGCGTTCCTGCATCGTTGGGCGAGCTGCTGACCAATCAGGCGACGAACGATAACGAAAGCTATCGCCGTAGCTCGCAGGAGGCGCTGCGCGACCTGGAGCAGTGGCTGCTGAACAACGGTTTCCCTGAACTGGTGCGGCTGCGCAACCGCTTCGCCCGCCAGATGGGTTATCGCAACTACTTCGATTACAAGGTGAACAAAACCGAGCGCATGACGCCGGAGCAGCTGTTCGCCATTCTTGACCGCTTCGAAGCCGAGACGCGCGAGGCTAATCAGCGCAGTCTCGAACAGCTGGCGGCGGAAAAGGGCGCGGAGGCGCTGTCGCCGTGGAATATTCGCTACGCCAGCGCGGGCGATGTGACGCGCCAGCTCGACCCCTATTTTCCCTTCGCCGCCTCGCTGGAGCGCTGGGTCGATAGTTTCAAAAGGCTGCACATCGGTTTTAACGGCGCGGAGCTGAATCTCGATCTGCTGGTGCGGAAAGGGAAATATGAGAACGGCTTCATGCACCAGCCCGTGCCGCCGTTTGTGAATCAGGGACAGTGGGTCCCGGCGCGCATCAATTTCACCAGTCTGGCAAAACCGGATCAGGTTGGCAGCGGGGCGCACGGCATCAATACGCTGTTCCATGAGGGCGGGCACGCCGCGCACTTCGCCAATATTCGTCAGAATGCGCCTTGTTTTGCGCAGGAGTATCCGCCGACGTCGATGGCCTATGCGGAAACCCAATCCATGTTCTGCGATAGCCTGCTACAGGACGCCGACTGGCTGAAACGTTATGCCCGCAGCCGCAACGGCGAGACGATCCCCGACGCGCTGATTCAGGAAGATATCCGCACGCGTCAGCCGATGCGCGCCTTCAACGAGCGGCACATTCTGCTGGTGCCTTACTTCGAATGGCAGCTCTATCAGTGGGACGATGCGCAGCTGACGCCGGAGGCCATCACCCGGCTGGCGCGCGAAACCGAACAGCGCATCATCGGCATTGAAGGCAGTCCGCGTCCGACGATGGCGATCCCGCATCTGCTGTCAATGGAGTCGGCCTGCTCGTATCAGGGCTATTTGCTGGCGCTGATGGCCGTCGAGCAGACGCGAGCCTTTTTCCTGAATCGTGATGGCTACCTGACGGATAACCCTGCGATCGGACAGGATCTGGCCCGCCACTACTGGCAGCCGGGTAACAGCGTCAGCCACGATGAGACATTGCGCAGCCTGACGGGCGAGGGCTTCAACCCCGATTATCTGGCTCAGGCCTGCACCATGACGGTGGAACAGGCGTGGCAGGAAGCGCAGGCAATGATGACATCGGCGGCGGCGCGCCCGCAGCCCGCGGCTGATTTCGACCTGCAGGCGCATATCCGTGTCGTGGACGGTGAACGGGTACTGGCGGATAACCGTCAGGGCGATGCGGCGATGTGTCAGGCATTTGCCGCCGAGATTGAACGCGACTACCCGGTCGTGAAATAACACCCGCCAACGCCATCTTCTCACGATCCTATACGGTAGCGATTGCTGCCGTATCAACCCGCCTCCCGTTCGGTGAGGCGGGCCTTCCCCGATTTTCTGAAAGGATTGACCCCTTGTTGTAGGGCGGCGTTTCTCATGATGCCTAAATGTCGGCGTTGTCACGGAACGGTCACAATGACGATCTAGGCTGTCTGCCATGTGAATTTTCTGCGTTGTGTTTTTCCCCAGCAGGGAAAGAACGGTCCGATCATCTATCTGAAATTCAAGGAAATATCATGCGCTATTCTTCTCTTTTCGTCGCCGTCGCCTGTGCCTTGACCCTCTCCCAGGCTTCCGCCGCCTTACCTGAACATACCTTGCACGTGGCGATGACCGAGGTTCAATCCACCACGGCGGCCAACGCCAGCCCGGAATACGTCGCTCTGGAAAAGAGCGCACAGCAACATTTGCAGGACATGCTGCGCGGCAATGCGCAGACGCTGACCCGGGCGCAGCTGGATAGTGCGCAGCAGGGCTCCCCTCAGGCTGATGCGGCGTGGCTCAAAGCGGCGAGCTACGACTTCCAGAAGGAAGCGCGTGAGCAAGACAGCATCACATTGCTGTCGGCGTTTAACCAACTGACGCCGACACTATTGCGTCAAAACCGCGCGACGGTAGAGCGTATCAATCAGGATGCGTCGGACGCGCTACGCCAGAAGGCGCTAATTGATGCGGAGAACATTCGCTATTTCTACGCGTTGGCGGAAGCGCTGGGCCCCCGCTTGGGTAACGCCTTTATCGACGTTTATCAGCGTGGTGAGATGGGTAAGGCCGCGGCGTTGATCAAGGCCAGCGCCGTGAGCACATCGCCCGCGAAGCAGTTCTATCACTATCCGCGTCCGTTCAAACAGCCGGGGAACGCGATTCATCTGGTCCCGGATACGGCGGTCATCAATGATTCCGTGCCTTATACCGCGTCGGGCGACGCGTTCCCCAGCGGCCACACCAATAGCGGCTACAACGATGCGCTGCTGCTGGCGGAAATGTTGCCTGAACGGTTCGTTCCGCTGATTGACCGTGCGGCAACCTACGGTTACTCCCGTGTTGTTCTGGGCGTGCATTACCCGCTGGATGTGATGGGCGGACGAATGACGGCGGAGCATCAGATCGCGACGCTGATGAACGATCCTGAATACATGAAGCTGTTCACCGAAGCCAAAACCCAGATGCGCACCGCGCTGGAGCAGGCCTGTGGCACGAGTCTGGCGCAGTGTGCCCAGCCGCAGGGTAAAGACGATCCCTACACCCATCCCGTTATGCGTCAGTTCTATCGCTTTACGATGAGCTATGGTCTGCCCGCGACGAAAGTGGCCGCACGGCCGGTCAGCGTGCCCAAAGGCGCGGAAGTGTTGCTGGAAGGTCCCTTGCCGGAGTTAAGCGCGGAGCAGCGTCGTGCGCTGATGGTGAAAACGGCGGAAGCTAATGGTTATCCGCTGTCGGGAAGTCGCGAGGGTAACTTCTGGCAGCGCCTGAACCTGCACGATGCCGTGCTGGCCAGCAAACAGTGATGACTCACGGACTTGCCGCGTCGTCTATGTAGGAAATGAGTGAGGTGAGACAAACAGAACGTATCCGTGGGGATACGTTCTGTTTTTTGAGGCGATTACGCCACGTGCTGCAGGAACTCGCGCAGACGTTCGCTAGGCGGATGGCTGATCAACGCATCCGGCTCTCCGTCTTCCGCAATACGGCCTTTATCGATGAAGATGAGGCGCGACGCGACTTTCTGAGCAAAGCCGACTTCGTGGGTGACGATGACCATGGTCATCCCTTCTTCCGCCAGATCTTTCATCACGGTCAGGACCTCGTGACGCAGCTCCGGGTCGAGCGCCGAAGTGGGCTCATCGAACAGCATCATTTTCGGTTTCACCGCCAGCGCGCGGGCAATCGCTACGCGCTGCTGCTGTCCACCGGAAAGCTCGGAAGGGTAGTGATGCGCCCGTTCGGACAGCCCCACTTTTTTCAGCAGCGCCATCGCCTGCTTCTCCGCCTCTTCCTTCTTGATGCCGCGAACGCGAATTGGGCCGAAAGCCACGTTTTCCAGCGCCGTCATCTGCGGGAACAGATAGAACTGCTGAAAGACCATACCGGCTTCCTGACGGATCAGACGTTCGTCCACTTTGGGATTGTTCACCTTTAACCCGTCGACCACCAGCTCTCCGTGGGTAATCTCTTCGAGTTTGTTGATGCAGCGCAGCAGGGTGGATTTCCCTGAGCCGGACGGGCCAATAATCACCACGACTTCGCCCTGATTGATTTTCAGGTCGATATCATGGAGAACCTGTGTTTGCCCATAGTGTTTAGAAACGTTTTTAAATTCAATCATATAATTTTAAGTCTTCTTTCCAGACGGCGCAGAAGGAAGCTCAGCACCAGCGTAATAACCAGATAAATCACGGCGACCGCGCTCCAGATTTCCAGTGCGCGGAAGTTCCCGGCGATGATCTCCATCCCCTGACGGGTGAGTTCAGAGACGCCGATGACGATAAACAGCGAAGTATCTTTGATGCTGATAATCCATTGGTTGCCCAACGGCGGCAGCATCCGACGCAGCGCCAGCGGCGCAACGACGTAACGCAGTGTGTCACGGCGAGACAGGCCCAGCGCCATACCGGCTTCCGAGAAGCCTTTGTTGATAGACAGGACCGAACCGCGCGTAATCTCGGCGATATACGCCCCCGAGTTGATCATGATGGTGACGACGGCGGCAGCAAACGGGTCGATGCGAACCGAGGTCAGGATCATCGGCAACGCGAAGTAGATAAACATGACCTGTACGACAATCGGCGTGCCGCGAATGATTTCGATAAACACCAGCGCGATACGGCTGGATATCCAGTTGCCGTAAACGCGAACGAACCCCGCGAATACGCCGATAATGACGCCACCCAGCAGGCCCAGAACCGAAATCAATAGGGTCATTTTGGCCCCTTCCAGAAGAAGGGGCAGGGAAGGCCAAATGGCACTCCAATCAAACTGCATGAAATTTCTCCACAAACGAACGGCGATTATTTAGGTTCAGTACCGAACCATTTCTGATAAATAGCTGCATAGGTGCCGTTTTCACGCAGGGTTTTCAGCGCACCGTTCACGCGTTCGCGCAAATCGCTGTTTTTCGGGAAAGCGATGCCGTACTGCTGGGCTTTGATGGAGTCGCCGACGGCTTTGAACTGACCATGACCGGCGGTTTTGATGAAATAGAGAATGTTAGGCGTGTCGTGCAGCACCGCGTCGGCACGATTCGTGGCCAATTCCATGTAAGCGTTGTCGATGTTCGGGAACTGACGCAGGCTCTTGGTTTTGATATTGGCTTTCGCATAGTCCACGGAGCCGGTGCCGCTTTTCACCGCGACAATTTTGTCGGTCAGGTCCTGCTCGCCTTTGATCTGCTGATTATCGGCTTTAACCATGACCAGCAAACCGCTGTTGTAGTAGCCCTCGGAGAAATCAATCGCCTGTTTGCGTGCATCGGTAATAGTGATACCGGCTAACGCCAGGTCGATGTTGCGGGTCTGCAATGCAGGAATGATGCCGCTGAAATCCATCGGCTTCAGGGTGTAGTTGAGATTCAACTGTTTGGCGATGGCGTCCCACAGATCGATATCGAAGCCAACGTACTTATCGCCTTGCTTGAACTCAAAAGGAACAAACGCGGTATCGGTTGCTACGATCAGCGGTTTATCTGCTGCATGACTGCTGAAGCTACAGGCGAGCACAAGTGCGGCAACTGAAGCTTTGAGAAATGATTTCATTGGTTGTTTCCTATAAATACAGTTTTGTTTCACTGTTTTTGAGGAGTGAGGCTGTTGCCGCGAGCGGGATTCACACAGCGCCGACAGCAGGTTTTGGAGCGGTACCGCCTGTGTTTTTGAACATAGGCTTTTTATGTGCACACTGCACTAATATGATTAACTTAATTGACCTGGAGTGACAACTGTTGATTAGCGTGTGGGGCTAAATATTGGTGATTTGAGGTTTTTTTTTGTCCATCCTGACGGGAAATGCTTCAGGAAACGAAACGTGCACGGGGGAGGGAGTTGTAAGCGCCAGAAATAGGCAGACCGCCCATAGGGGCGGTCTGATGCAGCACCAAAATGCCGAAAATTATTCGATGTTAGATTCGATGAACCACAGGAATTTGTCCAGGTCGCGAGAAGCGGCGGTCAGAATGTCTGCCGTATCTTCATCTTCGGTCTGAACAATACCTTTGCGGGTTTCGTTAGCCACAATACCGTAACGTTCCGCCAGTGCTTTCAGGTGATCCTGCACGTTGTGAATGTCGGTCGGGTAGCTTTTCAGCGAAGTATTCGCGTTGATTGCCTGAGTGGTACCCAACGCAACGCCGCCCAGCTGAACGACACGTTCTGCGATGGTGTCCAGATGATCGACAACGGTTGTGCGGAACGTATCCAGCATTTCGTGAACACCGATGAAGTTAGCACCACGCATGTTCCAGTGAGCCTGTTTGGTAATCAGGGACAGGTCGGTAAAATCAACAACCAGCTGGTTCAGCAGCTTGATGGTGGAAACTTTAATTTCGTCATCCTGATCGTTAAGTGTGTAACGTAGTTCTGAAGAGGTGGGTTTTACCAGTTTAGCTGTACGCATAAGTGTTGCCCTCTTAATTTCATTAATCATTAGTATTGATGTTCAACGGGGATAATTATAGCAGCTCCACCGGAACCGTTTGTAAAAATTTGCCTATTGAACAGATAGACACTAACGTTAAAGTTTAATGACTTCAAAATGTTATCGAAAATTACACGCATTATCATCATGCCGTCTATTTCTAAAGCCCCTGTTTTTCATCAGCTATTTTATTTGTCGTTTATCCAGTTCGCGTTGAAATAAATCCTTAAAGGTGAATGCGTCTTTTTCATCCCCTATATTTTGACACTAGCCAGGCGAGTGACCTTTGTCTGACGCGTGGTGTTTGACGCTGGCAATCTACACGGTGGTGTTTTCGCTGAGTTAAACACGAAAAAAAAAGGAATACACGGGCAGACCATTTATAAAATAAAAAATCAATCTCGAACCCGGCGACAATTTACGATGAACGCATGTATAAAATCGTCCTGACAGAATAGTTTTGTTGAAAAAGCGTACGCAATGTAACAGGGCATTTTTGCGTGGTTGTCGGGTAAGATCTGCTGTGATAATGATAGTGAATTGACGCAT
>NZ_CAMKXG010000134.1 GCF_946477055.1 Lonsdalea britannica
AGCCGGGGCTTTCGATATGCGTATCGAAAGCTCGCCCAAACAGTGGACGACGTTATATCAGGGCGGCAATTTCTCACGCGGTTACATCGTCAAGAAAGACGAGCTGAACACGGCGGCACAGTCGACGCGCTGGCTGGTCTTCAACACAACGCGCCCCCTGTTTCAGGATCGGCGGGTACGTCAGGCCCTGACGCTGGCGTTTGATTTCAACTGGATGAACAAAGCGCTGTTTTTTAACAGCTATCAGCGTGCCAATAGCCTGTTTCAAAACACGGAGTACGCGGCGACGGGCCTTCCCAGCGCCAGCGAGCTGCAATGGCTGACGCCGTTAAAAGATCGCATACCCGCAGAAGTCTTTGGTCCCGCTTACCGTCCGCCTGAATCCGACGGCAACGGTTACGATCGCGCGCATCTGCTGCAAGCGCTCGACCTGCTGAAGCAGGCGGGCTGGGAGCTAAAAAACAACGCGCTGGTCAACCAGCAGACCGGCCGCCCCTTTCGGTTTGAGCTGTTGATCTCCAACGCTGGCAACGCTCAGTTCGTGCTGCCGTTTCAGCACAGTCTGAAACGACTGGGCATCGAGATGACGGTGCGTATGGTGGATGTGCCGCAGTTCAACAACCGTCTGCGCAAGCGGGATTTCGATATGCTGTCGCGGCCCTATGTCACCGAGCCGTATCCCAGCGCTAATCTGGCGATGAGCTGGAGCAGCCAGTATCTCGACTCCAGCTACAACTCCCCCGGCGTGCAAGATCCCGCCATCGATCACCTGATTGAGGAGATTATCCGCCATCAGGGCGATAAGTCGGCGTTGCTGCCGCTCGGGCGCGCGCTAGATCGGGTAGTGACCTGGCAACAGTTCATGATCCCGATGTGGTTTAGCAATCATGACCGCTTTGCCTATTGGAACAAGTTCGGTATCCCCGCCGTACGTCCGACGTACGCGCTGGGGTTTGACAGCTGGTGGTACGACGCTGATAAAGCCGCCACCCTCCCGGCCGAACGGCAATAAGGACTGAATATGGGAAATTACCTGTTACGACGACTGCTTTTCGTGATCCCTACTTTGTGGGCGATTATCACCGTCAATTTCTTTATCGTTCAAATCGCGCCGGGCGGACCGGTCGATCAGGCCATCGCGGCGATTGAGATGGGACAGTTGAGCGGCTACGGCAGCAGCGGCGGTCAGGCCAACGGGCTGGGCGGCAAACCCTCGGTAGAGAATACCTATCGCGGCGGTCGGGGATTGGATCCGGAGGTGATACAGGAAATCACCCAACGCTACGGCTTCGACAAACCGCTGCACGAACGCTATTTCAAGATGCTGTGGGACTATGTGCGTTTCGACTTCGGCGATAGCCTGTTTCGCGGCGAGTCGGTGATCAGCCTTATCAAGGATCGCATGCCGGTGTCCATCTCGCTGGGGCTGTGGAGCACGCTGATTATCTACCTGGTCTCAATACCACTGGGTATCAAAAAGGCGGTTCGCGACGGTTCGAGCTTTGATACCTGGAGCAGCACGCTGATCGTGGTTGGTTACGCCATCCCGGCATTTTTGTTCGCTATCCTGCTAATCGTACTGTTCGCGGGCGGCAGCTATCTGGACTGGTTCCCGCTGCGGGGTCTGGTTTCCAGCCACTTCGACACCCTGCCCTGGTACGGCAAGATCACCGACTATCTGTGGCATATCACGCTGCCGGTGTTGGCCCTGGTGATCGGCGGCTTTGCCACGCTGACGATGCTGACCAAAAATGCCTTTCTGGATGAGATCCGCAAGCAATACGTCGTCACCGCACGCGCCAAAGGGCTCAATGAGAAAAGCATTCTGTACCGTCACGTATTCCGCAACGCCATGCTGCTGGTCATCGCCGGTTTTCCCGCCACCTTTATCAGCATGTTCTTTACCGGTTCGCTGCTGATCGAAGTCATGTTCTCGCTCAATGGGCTGGGGCTATTGGGCTACGATGCCACACTACAGCGCGACTACCCGGTCATGTTCGGCACGCTGTATATCTTCACGCTCGTCGGCTTGCTGCTGAATATCATCAGCGACATGACCTACACGCTGGTCGATCCGCGTATTGATTTTGAGGAGCGCCAATGAGTCGACTCAGTCCCCCTAACCAAGCCCGCTGGGCGCGCTTCCGACACAATCGCCGGGGCTACTGGTCACTGTGGATTTTTCTGATCTTCTTCATCGTCACGCTGTTTTCGGAGTTGATCGCCAACGATAAGCCGCTATTGGTGCGCTATGACGGTCAGTTTTATGTGCCGTTTATGGCCAACTATAGCGAAACCACTTTTGGCGGTGAGTTTGCTACTACGGCCGACTATCGCGATCCGTATCTGGTCAAACGGCTGGAAGATCATGGCTGGGCCCTGTGGCCTCCGGTGCGTTATCACTACGACACCATCAATTACGCCACGACCACGGCATTTCCCTCGCCGCCGTCCTGGGACAATCTGCTCGGCACCGACAGTCAGGGCAAAGACGTGTTAGCGCAGGTGCTATATGGCTTTCGTCTGTCGCTCCTGTTCGGCCTGTCGCTCACCCTGTTGTCCTCCGTTATCGGCATTGTCGTCGGCGCGACGCAGGGCTACTACGGCGGCCGACTCGACCTTTGGGGGCAACGCTTTATCGAAGTCTGGTCGGGCATGCCGACGCTATTTTTGATTATTTTGCTCTCCAGCGTGCTGCAACCGACGTTCTGGTGGCTGCTGGCGATTACCGTGCTGTTCGGCTGGATGACGCTGGTCGGCGTGGTGCGGGCGGAGTTCCTGCGCACCCGCAACTTCGACTATATCCGGGCAGCGCAGGCCATGGGCGTCAGTGACCTCATGATTATCTTCCGCTGCATGTTGCCCAATGCGATGGTGGCGACGCTCACCTACCTGCCGTTTATCCTCTGTGGTTCCATCATCACGCTGACGTCGCTGGACTTTCTGGGCTTCGGCCTGCCGATAGGCTCGCCCTCGCTGGGCGGACTGCTGCTCGAAGGCAAAAATAACCTGCAGGCGCCGTGGCTCGGGATCACCATCTTCATGGTAATGGCGATCGTCCTGTCACTCCTGATCTTTATCGGCGAAGCGGTACGCGACGCCTTCGACCCGAGCAAGGTGTATTGATATGACCACGACTCCCCTGTTACAGATCAAAGATCTCAGCATCGCCTTCCAGCACGGTGATGCCGAAAGGCGCGTGGTAGACGGCGTTTCCTTCGATATTCACACGGGCGAAACGCTCGCGCTGGTCGGCGAGTCCGGCTCTGGGAAAAGCGTGACGGCGCTGTCGATTTTGCGCCTGCTGCCTTCCCCGCCGACGCGCTATCCTCAGGGCGATATTCTGTTCGACGGTCAATCCCTACTGCATGCGCAGGAAGAGACGTTGAGGCGGTTGCGCGGCAATCGTATCGCCATGATTTTCCAGGAGCCGATGGTCTCGCTCAATCCGCTGCAAAGCGTGGAAAAACAGCTGGCGGAAGTGCTGTCGCTACACCGGGGAATGCGTCGGGAAGCGGCACGCGGCGAGATCGTCGAGTGTCTGGAGCGCGTCGGTATACGGCAGGCGAAATCCCGACTGGCGGACTACCCGCACCAACTGTCGGGCGGAGAGCGTCAGCGCATCATGATCGCGATGGCGTTGCTCACCCAGCCCGATTTGCTGATTGCTGACGAGCCAACCACGGCGCTGGATGTCACGGTGCAGGCGCAAATCCTGACCCTGCTGGCGGAGTTAAAGCAGGAGCTGGGGATGAGTCTGCTGTTTATTACTCATAACCTGAACATCGTCCGGCGACTGGCGGACAACATCGCAGTGATGCAAAACGGCCAATGCGTTGAACTCAATCAGGCTCATGCGCTGCTGACGTCTCCCCAACATCCTTATACGCGCCAACTGCTGAACGCTGAACCGACCGGTGATCCCCCTGCGCTGACGACGGAGCCTTCGCCGCTGTTGGAGGTCAAACACCTGAGCGTGAGCTTCCCGGTCAAACGCGGGTTACTGAAGCGTAAAACGGCAGAAAAACAGGTAGTGCAGGACATTAGCTTTACGCTGCGACGGGGGGAAAGTCTGGGATTGGTCGGCGAATCCGGCTCCGGCAAAAGCACCACGGGGCTGGCGCTGCTGAGGCTGCTGGTCTCTCAAGGTGAAATCTGGTTCGATGGTCAGCCACTGCATCAGTTCGGCCGTCGTCAAATGCTGCCGATGCGTCGACGCATACAGGTCGTGTTTCAGGACCCCAACTCCTCGCTGAATCCACGCCTGAATGTGGAGCAGATTATTGCCGAAGGGCTCACCGTGCATGCCAAAATGACGTCCGCAGAGCGCGAAGCGCGGGTGGTCGCCACGCTGCAGGAAGTGGGGCTAGACCCGGACAGCCGCCATCGCTACCCGTCTGAGTTTTCCGGCGGCCAGCGCCAGCGTATCGCCATTGCCCGTGCGCTGATCCTGCAACCCGAACTGCTGATTCTGGATGAACCGACGTCATCGCTCGACCGCACCGTACAGGCGCAGATTTTGACGCTGTTACAGGCGCTACAGCGCAAACATGGGCTCGCTTATGTGTTTATCAGTCATGACCTGCAGGTGGTCCGCACGCTGTGCCATCAGGTGATCGTGCTGCAAGAGGGTCACGTCGTGGAGCAGGGAGAGTGTCGGGCAGTCTTTACTGAGCCACAGCAGCCCTACACGCGTGAGCTACTGCAGTTATCGATGTGAGAGCAACCCGGCCTGCGGGTTGCCTTTCAGAAGGGATATTGCGCGCTAATGGGCTCGGCAATCGCCACGCCCAGATTTTTCAGCCGACATAAGGCGGCGCTTTCATCCTGACGGTGCAGAAACAGGCAGGACTCCCCTTCCCATTCCAGCACGCTGCACTCCACCTGGATTTCGTCCAGCGATCGTTTCAGCTGCGGCATAATACGGCGAGCATCTTCTTCATCATGACTTAACATCTTGAATCCGATGAGGTTATCGTCATCTTCGCTGCCGTTGAGGGGGATCGGTTCTACACGGATACCCGTGCAACCCGTTAACCAACGGTAACTTTGCGGCAAACGATGAACCACCGAAAGTTGAAGACTATTCACAGCTGTTTTCCTCGGTTAAGCAAAAATGCAAATTTACAAAATAAAAACATAATCAAAACATCTTTGACGCGGGCTTCCTGCCTGACATCAGCCCTGCGCTAAGGCGCTCGCGGCGGTAAAACCACCCGGCGACCTGTTCGTGATAACCCATTCTGACGGTTATATTTTGTTAAGGCGATCACGAATGAGGGGTAATTTTTGTTATATGTAACCTTTTACCCCCGATATCTCAACCGTTATTTTCATATTATTCACTTTTTAGAGCAAAATATTCACAATTAAGGAACATTCGTGCTTCTTTGTTGTGGCATGTCGCGATCGACTCAAGCACGACGAGGCCGGTTGGCATACACATAAAGCGCCAATGCGCCCGCCGAACACACCACCATACTGATCACCATCGGCCAGGCCGTATGGAACGCCGCCACCGACAGCGCAACGCCGACCAGCGAACCCAATCCGAAACGCAACGTCCCTGCAACGGAAGAGGCCGTCCCCGCCATATGCGGGAAATCGCCCAGCACCACGGCCAGCGCATTTGAGGCGACCGTCGCCACGCAGCCGACATAGATGGCTACCCCGACGACCAGCGGCAGAAACCCCAGATGCAGGGCGCAAACCGCCACCAGAAAGATCCCCATGACAAACTGAATCAGAATGCCCAGGCGGAACATAAATAACGCCCCCATTCGCGACACGATGCGGCTGTTCAACAACGTCATCAGGAACAGAAAGATGATGTTAAGCGCAAAATAGTAACCGAAATTCTGCGGTGACACGCCGTTCAGATCGATGTACACGAACGGCCCTGCGCTGAGAAACGAGAACATACCGGCGAACGATAGGCCGCTGGCGAGCATATAGCTCATCACCCGGCGATGGCGAAACAGCAGCACAAAGTTGTTCAGCGTCGTTTGCAGGTTAAACCGCTGTCGGCGTTCTGGCGGCAGCGACTCACGCACATATTTCCAGACCAGCACAGAGGTCAGAAGCGAGGCGGCGGCGATCGTCCAGAAAATGGCATGCCAGTTCAACCAAAACAGCAGCGCGCCGCCTAAAATGGGCGCCAGCAGAGGGGCGACGGTCATGACCAGGATGACAAACGACATCATCCGCGAGAACTCCTCTTTGGAGAACATATCCCGCATCAGCGCATTGATGACCACGCTCGCGGACGCTGCGGACAGGCCATGAAGAAAGCGCATCGCCACCAGCTGTTCCACCGTTTGTGAAAGCGCGCAGGCGACGGCGGCGACCGTGAACATGATCACGCCTCCGAGAATGACCGGGCGACGTCCGACGCTGTCCGACATTGGGCCGTAAAATATCTGGCCGATGGCGAAGCCGAAGATGTAGGCGCTGAGCGTCATCTGCACGCGTCCGGCGTCTACGTCAAACTCTTTGGCGATAACCGGAAGCGCAGGCAAATACATGTCGATGGCGAGCGGCATCAGCATGGAGATCAGGCCCAGAATGACGATCAGACCAACGCGGGAAGGTAGTTGAGCTTGCACTGAAAATCATTCTCCTGATAGACAACACGATCCCACGACGAAGGAGCACGTGGCCCCGCACTTTTTCACCGACGGTCTGGACGCAACGATTGACGAAACGCTGAACGGGTCGGGCCGCCCATACCAATGACGGCCCCGATCAGAAGACGGTTAGAGGCCGACGCTGGCCACTTCTTCCGGCGTCAGAGGACGGTACTCGCCCTCGTCCAGCGACGCGTCCAGAACGATACCGCCGATACGCTCCCGGTGAAGCGCCACCACGTGGTTCCCCACCGCGGCAAACATGCGTTTCACCTGATGGTAGCGACCTTCGCTGATGGTCAAGCGCACCTGCTGATCATCGACCTGTTCCAACGTGGCGGGCAGCGTCAGACTCTTTTCATTGTTCAGCTGGATCCCGGCGGCGAACTGCGCGGCCGTCTCCGGGTGTAAAGGCTGTTCCAGCGTCACAAGATAGGTTTTCTCGCAGTGGTGTTTGGGCGAGGTGATGCGATGAGACCACTGCCCGTCGTCCGTCAACAGCACCAGTCCGCTGGTATCAATATCCAGGCGGCCTGCGGCGTGAAGCTTATGCGCCATCGGCTCATCCATAAAGTATAGGATAGTCGGGTGGTCCGGATCGTCGGTAGAACAGACATAGCCCTGCGGCTTATGCAGCATGAAATAGCGCGGCCCGTGCTGCTGTTCGAGGGGACGACCGTCAAACTCGACGATCTGGTCCGGCAACAGCTTGAAAGAGCCGGTTTTGACGACTTCGCCATCCACAGTGACTCGCTGAGCGCGAAGTTCACGCGCGACCAGGGAACGGCTGAGTCCCAACTGCTGAGATAAAAATTTGTCCAATCGCATTAACGGTTTACTGCCTATATTGCATATGTGGCTGGTCAGGGCTTGGCCCTGCGTGCAGGAACGAGTCATCGTGTCGCTGTGTTCGCCGCGCCGACCGCAAATGCTTGCTGGTTGACCGGCTCAACGCCTACCGTTGCTCGCTCCTATCCTGAGTAATAGGCATAATAGAAGCAATTTCGCTGCTGTCCAAGCGGCGGAACCCTTCTCAATGGTGGTGTGCATATTCCAAAGGAGCCTTATTATGTCATCAATTCAGGGTGATGAAGTACTACAAATGATGATACCAACCGAGCACCACGCCAAGAAAACGCCATTGCGCTCCCACGTTGCCGTCGCTTTCCATCAAGGCGTCCGCCTTGATGCCGACGCGCGAAAAGCGGAGTCCATCCTGTCGTTAACTGCCCTGCTCTATCGCTAACTATGTCGTTTACGCTACGTCCCTACCAGCGCGAGGCCGTTGACGCCACGCTGGACTATTTTCGTCATCACGCCTCGCCCGCCGTGATCGTTCTTCCTACCGGCGCGGGCAAAAGTCTGGTGATTGCCGAGCTGGCGCGACTGGCGCGCGGACGCGTGCTGGTCTTGGCGCACGTCAAAGAGCTGGTCGAGCAAAACCACGCCAAGTATCGGGCGCTGGGACTGGAAGCCGATATCTTTTCCGCCGGACTGGGACAACGCCAAAGTCAGGGCAAAGTAGTCTTTGGCAGCGTTCAATCCGTCGCTCGCCATCTGACGCATTTCGATCATGCGTTTTCATTGCTGATCGTCGATGAGTGTCACCGCATCGGAGACGCGGATGATAGCCAGTACCGCCAGATTCTGCGCCACCTGCAGAGCGTCAATCCCCGGCTGCGGCTACTGGGCCTGACCGCGACGCCTTATCGGCTCGGCAAGGGGTGGATCTATCAATACCACTATCATGGGATGGTGCGAGGAGACGAAAACTGTCTGTTTCGTGACTGTATCTATGAGCTGCCGCTGCGTTACATGATTAAACACGGTTTTTTGGTGCCACCGGACCGTCTGGATATGCCGGTGATTCAGTACGACTTCAGCAAACTGAAAGTACAAAGTCACGGGCTGTTCAGCGAAGCCGACCTGAACCGGGAGCTGAAGCGTCAGAAACGCGTCACGCCGCAAATCATCCGTCAGGTTCAGGACTATGGAGCCGACCGGAAAGGCGTAATGATCTTCGCCTCCACGGTGGAACACGCCACTGAAATCACCCACCTGCTGCCAGAGGGCGAAGCGGCGCTCATCAGCGGTGAAACCCCGCCCGGAGAGCGCGATGCCCTGATTGCGGCGTTCAAGCAGCAGCAGTTGCGCTACCTAGTCAACGTTTCCGTGCTGACCACCGGCTTTGACGCGCCACATGTCGATCTGATCGCTATCTTGCGCCCTACCGAATCCGTCAGCCTGTATCAGCAAATTGTCGGGCGCGGTCTGCGTCTCTCTCCGGGCAAAACCGACTGTCTGATTTTGGACTACGCGGGCAATCCCTTCGACCTCTACACGCCGGAAGTCGGCGCGAGCAAGTCGCACGCGGACAGCCAGCCGGTGCAGGTGTTCTGCCCACAGTGCGGCTTTGCCAATCTGTTTTGGGGAAAATGTACGGAAGACGGGACGGTCATCGAACATTTCGGCCGCCGCTGTCAGGGGTTTACCGAAGAGGATGATGGCCGACGCGAGCAGTGCGACTACCGCTTCCGCTTTAAAAGCTGCCCGCATTGCGGCGCTGAAAACGATATTGCCGCCCGTCGCTGCCATCAGTGCGACGCCATACTGGTCGATCCTGACGATATGCTCAAAGCCGCGCTGAAACTCCGTGACGCCCTCGTGCTGCGCTGCAGCGGCATGAGCCTGACGCCGGGAGCGGATAGTCAAGGCGACTGGCTGCGCATCACCTACCACGATGAGGACGGCGCAGAGGTCAATGAACGTTTCCGGCTGCATACGCCCGCGCAACGAAAGGCCTTTGAGTATGTATTTCTGCGCGTTCATCAGCGCGCGCCCGGCGTCCCCTTCGCCTGGAAAACCAGCGCCGACATTCTGCAGCAGCAGGAGCGGCTGCGCGCGCCCGACTTCGTCGTCGCCCGCCAG
>NZ_CAMKXG010000135.1 GCF_946477055.1 Lonsdalea britannica
TTCCCTACCGATTCCCGGACGGCCAGCTCCGGCGTCAACGTTAAAACATTCGGTGGAGAGTCCGGATCCGTCATTCGATACAGTAGGGTATCGATAGCAAGCTCGCCCAATTCATCCTTAGGTTGCTGAATGGTCGTTAAAGGCGGAGAGAGATAGCGTGCCAGTTCTATATCGTCATACCCCATCACAGCCACATCATCAGGAATAGACAACCCGGCCTGATGCAACGCACGGTAAACACCCACCGCCATCGCATCGTTACAGGCAAAGACCGCTTCGGGAGGCTGCTCTAGCGTCAGCAACTGTTGCATTGCACGATAACCAGAAGCAAATTCGAAATCGCCGGAGACTTCATAGAAAGAAGGACGGTGCAGTCCCGCATCGTCCATCGCTTTACGGTAACCCTCCAGACGATTGTGCGCCGTGGTTTTATCCAGCGGCCCGGTAATGCAGGCTATACGGCGATAGCCTTGCGCTATCAGATATCGCGTCGCAATCTCACCACCCTGCAGGGAATTGTCTTTAATCACCCCGCCACAACCTTCGAAGGGCGCCCAGTCCATCATGACTGTAGGTAAAGAAGGGTAGCGGGCCATGATGTCTGGAGAAAGCGCGCTGCTTTCCGAACACATTAATAGCAAACCGTCCACGCGCTTTTGCAACAGCGTCTCCAGACTGCGACTCATGCGCTCAGGGTCGCCTTCCGTGTTGCACAGAATCAGACTGTAGCCACGTTCGTAGCAGCTGCGCTCCACGCCGCGCACAACCTCGGCATAAAAGGGGTTGCTGCTCGCCGTCAGCAGCATACCGATCGTGCGGGTTTGATTGATTTTCAGACTGCGAGCCAGCGCGGACGGCGCGTAGTTCAACTGCTTAACCGCCTGCAAGACTTTCTCGCGCACGGCTTCACTGACAAAACGGTCGCCGTTGATAACGTGAGATACCGTCGACGTGGATACGCCCGCCACTCGGGCGACATCTTTCATCGTTGCCAAAAATCACTCCTGTTCCTGCAAAAAAGCCTCTATTTCATTACGCCATGGTACAGACGGCTGACCACCGCGTCGCGTTACCGCGATCGCCGCCGCCGCATGTGCGAAACGAACGGCCTCCAGCATCGGCATCTCTTCGAGCAACCCCGTCAGCAAAGCGCCGTTGAAAGTATCGCCCGCGGCGATGGTATCGACAGCCTCCACGTGAAACCCCGGGATCAGCTGCCCGTGACCCTTTTCGCTCACCCACGCGCCGCGACGCCCCAAAGTAATAATCACACACCCCACACCTTTATCATGCAGCGCCTGCGCCGCGCGCTGAGCATCAGCGTCGGTTTCCACTCGAATACCGGTCAGATGCTGCGCCTCGGTTTCGTTAGGCGTCATCATATCCACCAGCGATAGCAGTTCATCTGGCAGAGGACGCGCAGGCGCGGGGTTGAGAATGACACGGGTGCCGTGTCGCCGCGCTAACTGAGCGGCGGCCATCACGGTTTCTAACGGGGATTCCAGCTGCATCAACAGCGCGGATGCCTCTGCTATCTGCTGCTGAAACCGCGCCATCACGACAGGACTTAAGGCTGCATTCGCCCCAGAGTGAATGGCGATCATATTTTCAGCGTCATCGTTGACCCAAATCAGCGCCACGCCGGTCGTCTGACCGGGGACCGCCTCCACGGCGGAAATGTCGACGCGGTCCTCCGCCAACTGCTGACGAATACGCTGACCGATATCGTCGGCCCCTACGCAGGCGATAAAAGCGATATCCGCCCCACCGCGCCCGGCCGCAACGGCCTGATTGGCCCCTTTGCCGCCAAAGGCCACGTTATAATGCTTACCGATCACCGTTTCACCGGGTGAAGGGAACTGCGCCAGATTGAGAATATGATCCGCATTGATACTACCCAGCACCACCAGTCTTCCGGCTTTCATCGCACGCTCTCCCAATGAACACGCCGCGTTGAACCGCGGCGCATCCGTCAATACGTTATGGCTTAGTCATTAATTTCAAATCGACGGGGATCACCGCAGGCACCTGTTCGCCTTTCAGGACTTTATCCGCCGTCTGAACGCCGATGATACCAATCTGGTCAGGGCGCTGAGCCACCGTCGCAGCCAGCTTGCCGCCGTTAACGGCTTTTATCCCGTCCGTCGTGCCATCAAATCCCACCACCAGCACATCATCTCTGCCCGCCGTCTGTAAAGCGCGCAGCGCGCCCAGCGCCATTTCGTCGTTTTGCGCGAACACCGCTTTCACCGCAGGATGCGCCGTCAGCAGATTTTGCATGACGTTCAGCCCTTTGGTGCGATCAAAATCCGCCGGCTGACTGGCCAGAATGTCAAAATGGTGCTGCTTTGCCGACGTCATGAAACCGCGACCGCGTTCGCGGGCCGCCGATGTTCCCGCCAGTCCTTCCAACTGGATGACCTTCGCGCCTTCACCCAGCTTACCGGAGATAAAGTCTGCTGCTGCGGCTCCGCCAGCGGCATTGTCCGATGCCACATGGCTGACGACCTTACCGCTGCTGGCAACGCGATCCAATGTAATCACCGGGATGTTGGCCTGATTGGCCATTTTGATGGCATTTCCTACGGCATCGGAGTCCGTGGGGTTAATCAGCAGCAGCCGGGCGCCGCGAACGGTCAGGTCCTGCACGTTTGATAACTCTTTCGCCGGGTTATTCTGCGAATCCAGCACAACCAGGTTATAGCCTTGTTTGTCCGCCTCTTTCTGGACGCCATCCTTTAATGAAACAAAGAAGGGATTGTTCAGCGTCGACACCACCAGCGCGATGGTCTCTTTGGCCGCAACCTGAGCGGAGAGCGTTGCGCTTAAGGCAACGGCGGAAATTAACGTCACAAGCGTTTTGATTTTCATCTTTAAGATTCCTGTTTCAATGACGGTTATTTACTGCTTTTGTTGTCTACCAGAACCGCCAGCAGAATCACGGCCGCTTTGACGATCATTTGGTAGTAAGACGATACGCCCAGCAGATTCAGCCCATTGTTCAAAAATCCAAGAATCAATGCGCCAATCAGCGTACCCATGACACGCCCTTTACCGCCCGCCAGACTGGTGCCGCCCAGAACGACGGCGGCGATGGCATCCAGCTCATAGCCCGACCCCGCCGTAGGCTGAGCGGACGACAAACGAGCGACTTCAATAATGCCCGCCAGCGCCGACAGCAGACCGCACAGCGCGTAGACCGCGATTTTGACCTTATCCACGCTGATGCCGGAAAGGCGAGTCGCCGCCTCATTGCCGCCCAGTGCATAGATGTAGCGTCCGAAGCGGGTGTGATGGAGCACATACCACGCCGCCAGAAAGACGCCAGCCATTAACCAGATAGGCGTCGGCACGCCCAGCGGACGCCCAATGCCGAACCAGCCCAACACGTCCGCCGACGCCGAAAAACCGGCGTTGATCGGGCTGCCGTTGGTGTAAACCATGGTGACGCCGCGTAACAACAACATCATGACCAACGTCGCGATAAACGCCTGGACGCGACCTTTAGCGACAATGAAGCCGGTGCCTGCGCCGATGGCCGCCCCCAACCCCAGCGCGGCGAACACCGCCACCAGCGCATTGACCTCCATCCCCACCAAAGACGCCGCCACCGCGCCCGTTAGCGCCAGCAGCGATCCGACGGACAAATCAATGCCTGAGGAGAGGATCACCAGCGTCATCCCCACCGCCATAATGGCGTTGACCGACGTCTGCTGCAGAATGTTGAACAGATTGTTCAGGGTGAAAAAGTTGGGGCTCAACGCCGACACCACCGCGATAAGGATCAGCAGCGCGATTAACGACTTTTGTTCCAGCAGCCACGCTTTGCCGAAGCGGCGCTTTGCGAGGATAGTGTGAGTGCTCATTTCGGCCTTACTCCTGCTCTATGCTGTAGTGTGGTTTTCCGACGGCGGCCGCCATCAACGCTTCCTGCGTCGCTTCATCGCGGGAGAATTCGCCGCTCAGACGCCCTTCGTGCATCACAAGGATGCGGTCGCTCATTCCCAGAACTTCAGGCATTTCCGACGACACCAGAATGATGCTCAGCCCTTCCTGCTTGAACTGGTTAATCAACTGGTAGATTTCCTTTTTGGCGCCGACGTCCACGCCGCGAGTCGGTTCATCAAGAATCAACACCTTCGGCCGCGTCATCAGCCCGCGCGCTATCGCCACTTTTTGCTGATTGCCGCCGGAAAGTAGCCCGATGGGCTGATCCATGGAGGGCGTGCGAATATGAAACAGGCGGATAAAGTCGCTCACGGCCTGCGCTTCCTCACCGTGTTTCAGCGTTCCGTTGGCATGGCTGAAATAACGTAGCGCCGTCAGAGACATGTTTTCTTTTACCGACATGCCGAGCACCAGACCGTCGCGCTTGCGATCCTCAGAGATATAAACGATGCCGTTCGCCAAACCGTCTTGCGGCGAATGCGTCACGACATCCCGGCCATCCAGCGTTACCGAGCCGCCCGTGCGGGGCAACGCGCCGTAGAGGACTTTCATCAGCTCTGTGCGGCCTGCGCCCATCAGACCGCAAACCCCAAGGATCTCGCCCTTGCGCAAGGTAAAACTGACCGGCTGTACGCCCGGCCCGGAGACCCGATCGACGCGCATCCGGATTGCTCCCGGCTCCTGAGCGAGGCGGGGATATTGATCTTCGAGCTTGCGACCCACCATCATCTCGATCAGCCGCTCTTCCTGCAGATCGCCTATGGGAAGCTCGCCGATAAACTGCCCGTCGCGCATCACCGTGACATCGTCGCACACCTCAAAAATCTCCTTCAGGCGATGGGAGATGTAGACCAGCCCGCAGCCTTGCGCCTTCAACTCGCCGATGACGCTAAATAAAGAGGCGGTTTCGGTATCGGTCAACGCGTCCGTAGGCTCATCCATAACGATGACCTGCGACTCAAAGCTGAGCACCTTGGCGATTTCCACCATTTGCTGATCGCCAATCGACAGATCTCCCACCGGACGACGGCTGTCATAACGCAGGTTTAACCGTTGCAGCAGGCGATCCGCCTCGGCATACATGCGTTTCCAGTCGATGCGGCCGAGCGGCGTCGTAAATTCACGTCCAAGGAAGATATTTTCCGCGATGGTCAGCTGCGGGATCAGATTCAGCTCCTGATGAATGATGCCGATCCCCGCTTCCTGCGACGCTTTGGGTCCGCTAAAGGCGACGTCTTCGCCGAGAAAACGCAGGCTCCCGGCGTCTTTGCGATAGATCCCGGTCAACACTTTCATCAGAGTGGATTTGCCCGCGCCGTTCTCGCCCACCAGCGCCATGACTTTGCCCGGATAGACGTTCAACCCCGCGCCGGATAGCGCTTTAACGCCCGGAAAGGATTTGGTAATGCCGTGCAGTTGCAGTAAAGGTTGCATAGCGGCCTCAGAAAGTGACGCCCGCGCACAGGATGACGTTCGCATAAGGGGAGCACTCCCCGCTGCGGATCACGGCCCGGCATTGCGCGCTTTGCTGTTTGAAGGCGTCATGGGTGACGTAATGCAGCGAAATCGTATTGCCCTGACGTTGTTCAAGCTGCAGCAAATGCTGCAATAACGCATCGTGGATGCGAGGATTGTTCTCGACGATCTCGTTGGCCAGAATGGCCGCTTCCACCTGCATTTCCGCCGTCACCGTCGCCACCACCGGCATAAACTCGGGCACGTTGTGAGTGAGGGCCAGATCGATACGGAGGGTCGTCTCCGCCACCGGCAGTCCGGCATCCGCAATCGCGATGCTATCGGTATGCCCCAGACGGGCTATCACCTCGGAGATCGCGGTATTCAGCAGCACACCTTTTTTCATCATTCCCCCTGAGCGAAACGTTTCGCGTGCCCGGATAATGAGCAAACCATGGTGGGAAGACAATCAAGATGTAGCCGAAATGTGATCGCCATCGAAACGTTTCGCTCGCGCGATAAAAACAGGGGGGAGAACGTACTAAAGGAAGGAGAAACCGAAAGAACAGAAACTGGGGCGGGGAGACCCGCCCGGAGAAGAGGAACGTTCGAGACGCGTTAGTTCTGGATTTTCTTCACCTGTTTCACATCCAGCTCTGCGGAATTGAAACCTTTATCCAGCTCGCCTTGCAGCTCCACCTTGTCGGTCGGCGTCACGCTCTGACCGTTCCAGTATTTGTCGTCGATCTCGACCGTTATCGTGCCGGTCTCATCGCGGAACAGGTAATCCTCGCTGCCGACGCGGCGCTCAATATGGCCGCGCACAGTCACCCAACTGTCATCTTTCAGATCTTTGGCTTTCGCCACCGTCGTCACGCTACCGTCGGGACCAGAAAACCCGCCAGCGGAATGCGATGAGGACGCGGACGCATTAGGCTCCACAAATCCGCCGGTCTGGGCGGCAAAAACCGGGGCGGAACACAGGGCGGTGATAGCGAATAATGCTGCTGTCTTTTTCATAAAAAACTCCTTAATACCGTTGATTGCCGTAGGGTAAAACGGCGTTTTATTTGCCTTACAGCGCCACTAAAACAAAATGTTCTTAACAGGATCTTAAGGATAGCCAATTATCCATTATCTTTATCAATACGGTGGTCGGCGCCACATTTCCGGGCCTTTGGGCTGTTCTCTCAGTACCATCCCCCGATAACATCCCCTCAACACAAGGCGGGAGAAAATGAGAATACTGCTGATAGAAGATGACCGGCTGATAGGCGACGGCATCAAGGCTGGATTGACCAAACTGGGGTTTAGCGTCGACTGGTTCCTGCAAGGCGAACAGGGGATGCAGGCCTTGCACGCCGCCCCTTACGACGCGGTAGTGCTGGACCTGAGCCTGCCGGAAATGGATGGTCTGGTCATCCTGCGGCGCTGGCGGCAGGCCGGAGAGTCAATCCCGGTGCTGATTCTGACCGCGCGCGACGCACTAGAAAACCGGGTTCAGGGATTGCAGGACGGCGCAGACGACTACCTGTGTAAACCGTTCGCCCTCACCGAAGTGGCCGCACGGCTGCAAGCGCTGATCCGCCGACGTCATGGCGAGCTGCGGCCAAAGCTCGTCTACAACAACGTGGCGTTAGAGCCGGGCACACGCACCGTCACCGTCGACGATTGTCCCGTCGAATTGAAGTCGCGCGAACTGGCGCTGCTGGAGCTGTTCATGATGAACGCCGGTCGGATTCTGACGCGCGCTCAGTTGGAGGAAAAACTGTACGGCTGGGACGATGACGTTTCCAGCAACGCCGTGGAAGTCCACATTCATCATCTACGCAAAAAGCTGGGCAGCCGCGTCATCCGTACCGTCCACGGCGTAGGTTACCGGCTGGGAGATGCCCCGTGAAAAGATTAAATCTCCGCCTCCGTCTGCTGCTGGGATTCATGCTGCTGACGCTGCTATGCTGGGGCGCGGCCGCCATCCTGGCCTGGCAACAGACCCGGCACAACATCGACGAACTATTCGATACCCAGCAACTGCTATTCGCCAAACGGCTAGCCACCCTCACGCCGCAGGATCTCCAGCCACAGGCGCTGCCCGCCGCCCGGCAAATCATGAAAAGGGCGCGCGGCGAGCAGGATGAGGATGCGCTGGCCTTCGCCATTTTCCGGGCCGACGGGCAGCGGGTGCTGAGTGATGACGACAACGGCAAACGGTTTGTATTCTCCGACTATCAGCATGATGGATTCACCACCGGCCAATTACACAATGACGACGATCTCTGGCGGCTAGTGTGGCTGACCACGCCGGATAAACGCTATATCGTGGCCGTCGGGCAGGAGGTGGAATATCGCCACGATATGGCGCTCGCTATCGTGAAAACCAATCTCACGCCCTGGCTAGCCGCCCTGCCTATCATGCTGATCTTGCTGTTCCTGCTGGTCACCTACGAGCTGCGGCCGCTGACGCACATCGCGCGCCAGCTCCGACAGCGTCGCCCGGATGACGAGTCACCCATCGCTACGCCAAGACTGCCGCAAGAAGTGCGCCCGCTGGTGGACGCCCTGAACGGCCTGTTCGCCCGCATCAACGCCATGCTGATGAGGGAGCGACGTTTCACCTCGGATGCCGCCCATGAACTGCGTAGCCCGCTGGCCGCGTTGAAAGTTCAGGCCGAGGTTGTCCAACTCGCCCATGACGATGAAGAGATGCGTCAACGCGCGCTCGGCCAGCTGGACGCGGGCATAGACCGGGCGGCCCGGCTGGTCGATCAGCTGCTGACCCTCTCTCGTCTCGACGTCGACAACGATCCCGCCTCATCGGAAACGGTCCATTGGCAGCCGCTGCTTCAACAGGCCGTTGCCGATCAGACAGAGGAAGCCCGGCGTCAGGGCGTGACGCTCAACCTTAATACGCCAGAAACGCCGGTGGTCACGCCGGGCAACACGCTGCTGCTGGCACTGCTGGTGCGCAATCTGCTGGATAATGCCATTCGTTATGGTCGTAACGGCGCAAGCGGCGTCGTGCGCGTCAGGCTGACGACAGAGGGGTTGGAAGTGGCCGACGAAGGGCCGGGCGTACACGAGGAGATATTGCTGCGGTTGGGCGAACGCTTCTTTCGTCCGCCCGGTCAGGAAGCATCGGGCAGCGGACTGGGCCTGTCGATAGTGAACCGCATCGCCCACCTGCATGGTATGACGACACGGTTTGCGAATCAGCCGGGCGGCGGATTATCCGCCCAGCTGACCTGGCCGCTAACCCGGGGTCACTAGATTTCCACCTGAATCCCCAGCTCAATCAGCCGGTTAGGTGGAATTTCGAACTGATCGGCGGCTCTCAACGCGTTGCGGCTCAGCATCATGAACAGCTTGCCGCGACCGCGCAGATACCACGGACGTTTGCCCATAATCAGCGATTCGTTAGACATAAAGAAGGTGGTCTCCAGCATCTGACAGGTTAAGCCGTCCTGCCAGCAGCGGTGGAAAACCTCTTCCACGTTGGGCGTTTCCCGCCATCCGTAGCTGGCGATGACCCGCCAGAAAGAAGGCGAAAGCTGTTCGACCGTCACCCGGCGAGCATTGTGTACGTACGGCGCATCTTCGGTCCGCATCGTCAGCAGCACCACGCGTTCATGCAACACCTTGTTATGTTTCAGGTTATGCAACAGCGCGAAGGGGATGACGTGCGTTGCGCGGGAGAAGTACACCGCCGTGCCCGGCACCCGCACCGGCGGGTTTTTCTCCAGCGAAGCGATCATCGCCTCCAGCGAGTTGCCGTGTTCATTCAGCCGCCTCATCAGGCGGAAACGCTCACTCTTCCAGGTGGTCATGATGACGAACATCACCATCCCCAGCGCCAGAGGCAACCAGCCGCCGGAGAAAATTTTCACGGCGTTGGCCAGGAACATCGGTACGTCGATTATCAGCAGCGCCGCCAACACCAGATAGACCACATAGCGATACCAGTGCCAGTTTTTAACCGCGACGATGCACACCAGAATACTGGTCAGTACCATCGTCCCGGTGACCGCAATCCCATAGGCCGCGGCCAGTCGACTCGAGTGTTCAAAGCTGACGATCACCAGCACCACCGCCACATACAGCAGCCAGTTGATCACCGGAATATAGATTTGCCCGGACTCCA
>NZ_CAMKXG010000136.1 GCF_946477055.1 Lonsdalea britannica
AAATAATAATTAATTAAAAATGATCTTACACTTAATTTTTGGCATTAAACATCACAACAAACATTAAAACAAGGGCGGTTGTTCCGGCTCTGTAGATGATAATGGTTGTCCTACTCTCTCGTACCGCTTCATTCTTTGTCGGCATAGCCTCAAAACATTCTGTTTTTCAGCATCGCTCATCTGCATCCAGTTAAAACGTTCAGTCCGACTACGGAAACATCCGCGGCAAAAACCACGTTCATTCACTTGGCAGATACCACGACAGGGATTGGGTACAGGAAAAAGTTCGAGCTGCTCAGCCACGGGACCTCCTCATCGGATCCCTTTATTGAACCGTTGTTCGCAATGGCAGGCAAGCATTCGTTGCCGATATCCGGAAAATAGTTCAGACAATTGACTAACCGCAACCCAATTCTTAGCAGACCATAACAGGTCCGATAGTCTTCTGTCGATGAAAACCCTAAAATCACAAACGCACGTATCCGTTCATTAAACAGAGTGTTAACACATTGAAAAATAATGATTTGGACTGAAAGTTTTATGAACGCTATACTTTGCAGACTATATTCCGTGGTCCACGGTGATGGTGACTGACAAAAGCCGAATGAGAGGAAATTATGCGTTTACTTCATACCATGCTGCGTGTTGGCGACTTACAACGTTCCATTAACTTTTATACCCAGGTATTGGGCATGCGCCTGTTACGCACGAGCGAAAATACGGAATACCGCTATTCATTGGCTTTTGTAGGGTATACGGAAGAGAGCGAAGGCGCTGTGATTGAGTTAACGTATAACTGGGGCGTCGAGAGCTACGATTTGGGCTCAGCCTATGGGCACATCGCACTAGGCGTGGATGACGTGGCCGCCACCTGTGACCGCATTCGCCAGGACGGTGGAAAGGTGACTCGTGAAGCAGGCCCGGTTAAAGGCGGAACGACCATTATCGCCTTCGTTGAAGATCCTGATGGTTATAAAATCGAGCTGATTGAAAACAAACATGCCGGCCAGGGCTTGGGCAACTAACCTATCCCACTGACGGGCGCGCCACAGCGTCCGTCGCCTCCGCATTACTGCATCCCCTTCAAAAATTTGCCATAATACGCACTGCATTTTTGCTAAAGAAAAGAGACTGATGGCTGAGAAAATTAATCTGAACGCACTGAGCGCCCGTTTTCGCGGGTTTTATCCTGTCGTCATCGACGTGGAAACCGCTGGATTCAATGCTAAAACGGATGCGCTGCTTGAGATTGCAGCCATCACGCTGAAAATGGATGATAACGGCTGGTTGCAGCAGGACCAGACATTACATTTCCATGTAGATCCTTTCGAAGGCGCCAACCTGCAGCCCGAAGCGCTGGCCTTCAACGGCATCGATCCCAGTAATCCGCTACGCGGCGCCGTCAAAGAATACGATGCGCTGCACGAAATTTTCAAAATGGTGCGGAAAGGGATTAAAGATCAAGGCTGTAATCGCGCTATTGTGGTTGCCCACAACGCCACTTTCGATCACAGCTTTCTTATGGCTGCCGCCGAGCGTTGCAGCCTCAAGCGTAACCCTTTCCACCCCTTCGCCACTTTTGATACTGCCGCCTTAAGCGGACTGGTTGTTGGCCAAACCGTGTTGGCTAAAGCCTGCATCACCGCCGGAATTCCATTCGACTCTTCACAGGCGCATTCCGCATTGTATGACACCCAACGCACCACGCTGCTGTTCTGTGAACTGGTTAATCGTTGGAAAAAAATGGGCGGATGGCCGTTACCGCTCGGTGAGTCTGAAGAAGACAATACCGCCGTGGCGCAGCGTTAGACATCAGTTAGATACAATAAGGGCGGCCTAAGCCGCCCTATTCAGTGCCGGACGCGAGGTCAATCCTGCCGCCGTCCTAACCTCTGACTTACTCTTGATCCTGCTGCTGAGCGTTGTACTTTTCAGCAGTTTCCTTGATCAGCTTCGGCAGCTCACCGCTCTGATACATTTCGATCACGATATCGCAGCCACCGACTAACTCACCATCGACCCAAAGCTGCGGGAACGTTGGCCAGTTGGCATATTTAGGCAGTTCCGCACGGATATCCGGGTTCTGCAGGATATCGACATAAGCAAAACGCTCGCCGCATGCCGACAACGCTTGAACCGCCTGAGCAGAAAAACCACAGCTCGGCAGTTTTGGGGAACCTTTCATATACAGCAGAATCGGGTTTTCAGCGATTTGACGCTGGATTTTCTCAATTGTCGTTGTCGTCATTCTATTGCTTCCTTAAAGCACGTGATGGCTAATGATAAGCCACTAGCCATAGCATCAGTAAAGGGCATACGCTCACCCCAACTACTCTGACATATTTTAACGATAGCGATAACCACAAAAAACGCCATCTTTTGTAAGGTTATCGCCGGATGGCTTTTAGAAACGTTAAACGGTTAAATCATCAACAAAAATAAGCATTAATACCGAGAAAAAAATACGTATTAACGATTTTTCACTATTCTGTACTCATTAACTGCTTATTCGCGCTTTGTAATCATGCTGATTTGAGGAATACTGTGGAAATCGGACGTTCAAGAACAACCATCGGTCAGACTATAATGCGTTTACTTGCGACTTTTTTCGTATTGGTTTTTAGCAGCTTGGTTTTCAGCCAGGCCATGTCGGCTCCCCACGATCCGGCGATAACTTCCCGTAAATCCACTATCGATCCCTCAGATGTCGCCGATACGAAGAAAAATAAAGAAACCAAAAACGCTAAAAAATCGAATTCCGCCACACAAGACAAGAAAAAAAACCGCAATAAACCACTCAAAACCAAAACTACCGCTGACGCCGATAATGACAAAAAGAACAAACACAGCTCAAAACAGACGCCCGCAACTACGCATTCATCCTTAAAGAAAGACGCACCCTCCCATCAGTCAGCATCACCCAAGATCGCCAAGCGGTTATCACGAGGTCAATCCACTTTAACGCTGACAAAGAAAGCGCCTAAACGGGGTCGACATGCCCGGAATGATGAGGAAAGAACCACAACCGCACATGTTATCCCCAACAAAAAAAATGACGTTGTCGATACGGGTGGCCTGGCGCTCAGTTCGGCGCACAAACAGCGCTCGCAGCGCGCCAAAGTTACCGCTATCAACAAATTGATGAGCCAGATAGGCAAACCCTACCACTGGGGAGGCTCTTCGCCCTATACCGGTTTCGACTGCAGCGGGCTGGTGTATTACGCATATAAAGACATCGTTAAGATCCCCATACCGCGCACTGCCAATGAAATGTTCCATCTGCGAGATGCTGCGCCTATCAAGAAAAACGAATTGGAAAGCGGCGACCTGGTCTTCTTCCGTATCAACCATCGAGGTACAGCGGATCATGTAGGCGTTTATGTCGGGAACGGGAAATTCATTCAGTCTCCGCGCGCGGGTTCGGATATTAAAATCAGCAAGCTCAGCGAAGACTATTGGCAGGAACATTACATCGGCGCGCGTCGGGTCGTCATGCCTCAGACGGTGAGATAATCTGCGGCAATCATTCAAATCTAAGCAAGCCGAAATAGAAAAAGGGACCGAAGTCCCTTTTTTGTCACGTACTCACGCGCGAGATATCCGGTGAGCATCATTATCAGCAGGATAGTTTATCCGCCAAATACCGCGGTAAAGCTGAAGGCAACAATCACCGCCAATGCCGCTACCGTCGTCAACAGCGACATTTTCAAATTCGTATCCATCACTCTCTCCTTAATTGTCAGCACAACACACAAGGTCGCAATGCCGGTTCAGTATAGGGGAACTCACGGCTATCAGCACTCAAATGATGAATATAATGTTATGGGGAAGTGACCTTTCTGTTCTATTCCAGCAATACGGTGCGTTAATCGTTACAGGATAAGAATAAACACTTTCACTTTCAGGCCAGATCGGACAGAATTGCCGGTTTACTGCTGTACGAACTCCGTTGGTCGAGCATCATTTCCTATCTTCAGGTATATCCGTCGACACCCCTCCTTCTGAATGACACTTATCTTCAGAAAGAGAAGAATTCGCGCAGGCAAACGATTAACAAGTTACTTACTGCTGCTGGAAGTAGGTTTAGGAGTCATTTAGATGGCAACGATTAAAGATGTGGCAAAACGTGCTGGCGTTTCAACCACAACCGTATCCCACGTCATTAATAAGACCAGATTCGTCGCCGAAGAGACCAAAGCCGCCGTTCGCGCCGCCATTGACGAACTGCATTATTCTCCGAGCGCGGTCGCGCGCAGCCTGAAAGTCAATAACACCAAGTCTATCGGCCTGCTGGCTACGTCCAGCGAAGCGCCCTATTTCGCGGAAATTATCGAATCAGTCGAAAACAGCTGCTATGCCAAAGGCTACACGCTGATTCTATGCAATTCCCATAATGATTTGGACAAACAACGAGCCTATCTCGCTATGCTGGCGCAAAAGCGCGTGGATGGGCTGCTGGTGATGTGTGCGGAGTACCCGCCTGAGCTTCTGTCAATGCTGGAAGGCTATCGTCATATCCCAATGGTGGTGATGGACTGGGGCCAGGCACACAGCGACTTCACCGATACTGTTATCGATAACGCTTTCGAAGGCGGATACCTCGCCGCGCAATACCTTATCGAGCGCGGCCACCGGGACATCGGGGCCATTCCGGGGTTGCAGGAGCGCAATACCGGCAGCGGCCGCTATCTCGGTTTCAGAAAAGCACTCGAAGAAGCGGGTATTGATCTGCGTGAAGAGTGGATCGTACAGGGCGACTTCGAGCCGGAATCCGGCTACCAGGCCATGCATCAGATTTTAGCGCAGAAAAATCGGCCCACGGCCGTGTTCTGTGGCGGCGATATCATGGCGATGGGCGCGCTCTGCGCCGCGGATGAACTGGGGCTGCGCGTGCCGCAGGATATTTCCATCATCGGCTACGACAATGTTCGCCACTCCCGCTACTTTACTCCGGCACTGACCACCATTCACCAGCCCAAAGAACGGTTGGGACAATCCGCGTTTGCCATGCTGCTCGACAGAATTACCAGCAAGCGTGAAACGTCTCAGGTGATTGAGGTACACCCGCGTTTAATTGAGCGTCGGTCCGTGGCTGACGGCCCATTCCGTGATTATCGTCGTTAGTTATCACATCTATTTCGCATGAAATAATTACCCTCGCCTTTTCCCCTGCTTCAGCCATTTAAAGCTTGTACCCTGGTTGAAGCAGTCATAAACTTGTCATTGTCTTCTAAGACAATAACCTACGAACAAGACATACTGAGCAGTTTACTATCCTGCCGATATAACATGTTGCCTACTCAGGCTTTTGTGGCACGGATAGATGCCTTTCGTACCGGCTTTTCTCTTAATTTCCCCCAGTCCCTTTTTCGGGGGATAGACGATGGATCACGTCCACCGACACCTTCTACAGGTAAATATTGTCTAAGCTGTTTCTTGCGGTAACCGCTAACAGCAAGATAGGGAGAGGTTATGAGTTCATCTTATGTGGAGGAACTGGGCACCCATAACACGTCCTGGTTCCAGATTGTAAAAGAAATGTTGTCATCGGCGGATATCGCTATTAACGGCTCTCGCCCGTTCGATATTCAGGTGAAAAACCCTGACCTCTACAAACGCGTGTTGCGAGAAGGCTCTCTCGGTCTCGGAGAGAGTTACATGGACGGTTGGTGGGAATGTGAAAGACTCGATATTTTCTTTCACCGCGTACTCCGGGCCGGGCTTGATAATAAGCTCCCGAAACATGTCAGTGATATCGCCCGCGTTCTTATCGCCCGCCTCACCAATCTACAGTCCAAAAAACGAGCTTGGATCGTCGGAAAAGAGCATTACGATCTCGGCAATGACCTTTTCTCACTCATGCTTGACCCTTACATGCAGTACTCCTGCGGCTACTGGAAGGAAGCCGAGACGCTGGAGCAATCGCAGGAAAACAAGCTGCGCATGATATGCGAAAAATTGCAGTTGCAGCGTGGCATGACGCTACTGGATATCGGCTGTGGCTGGGGGGGATTGTCCGAATATGCCGCCAGGCACTACGGCGTTTCCGTGACGGGAGTCACCATCTCGCGTGAACAGCAGCGACTGGCGCAAGAGCGATGTCGGGATCTGGACGTCACTATCCTGTTGGAAGATTACCGCGATTTAGATCGTCAGTTTGACCGCATCGTCTCCGTCGGCATGTTCGAACACGTCGGCCCTAAAAATTACGACACCTATTTCCGGGTCGTCCGCAAAAATCTCAAACCCAAGGGCCTGTTCCTGCTGCATACCATCGGCGCGAACAAAACCGACCTGTCCGTTGACCCGTGGATTGACCGCTATATTTTCCCGAATGGTTGTCTGCCGTCCGTGCAGCATATTGCGCACGCCAGCGAGCCTTACATGGTGATGGAAGACTGGCACAACTTCGGCGCCGACTATGACCGCACGCTGATGGCGTGGCATGAACGCTTCCAGCGGCATTGGCCGGAGCTGGCCAGCGCCTATTCCGGACGTTTCCAGCGCATGTTCAGCTATTACCTGAACGCCTGTGCGGGCGCCTTCCGGGCGCGGAATATCCAGTTATGGCAGGTGTTGTTCAGCACAAATGGCGTGGAAGGCGGAATTCGCGCACCGCGTTGAGCACTCAGGTTGGCGGAGCTTTTATACCTTCCGCCAACCCACCATCCCGGTCAGACCTGAGAAGGCGTAGGCACCACGGAAAGAGAAAGGTTCTGATTCGCCAGGACGCGTTCAACGGTGTCGACAATCGCCTGAGTCTGCGGATCGATTTCAATGTTGATGTGGTCGCCCAGTCGTTTTTTGCCCAGCGTCGTGCGTTGTAGCGTTTCGGGGATCAGATGCACGCAGAAGCGGCTTTTCGTCACTTCGCCGACCGTCAGGCTGATCCCGTCGATGCCGACAAACCCCTTGTGCAGAATATACTTCATCAGCGTTTCGTCCGCCGGACGGAACCAGATCTGATGATTGTTTTCCGAGGTGAGGATCTTCACAATCTCCGCCGTACACATAATATGGCCGGACATCACATGCCCCCCCACATCATCCCCAAATTTAGCGGCGCGCTCGACGTTAACCCAAGAGCCTACCTGCAAATCAGCCAGGTTAGTCAAACGCAGCGTCTCTTTCATGATGTCGAAGCTGACCAGATCGCCGTCAATTTTCGTGACAGTCAGACAGCAGCCGTTATTGGCGATGGACGCGCCGATCTGCAATCCGGGCAGCAGCTCATGCGGCAGCTGCAGGACATGAGTACGGAAGTTGCTTTTTTCATCAATAGACACCACCGGCGCAGTGCCCTGAACGATACCGGTAAACATTAATTCTGCCTCTTTACAAATCCAATTCGATTAGAGAATGTCGCAGGCTTCATACCCGCGACATAAGCGCTAACGTCAGTTTGCACGATATGGTGTGATATGGGTAGTTTGACAGACAGTTTTAACTGCTAGGTTTAGCCGGTATATATAGACAAGTTATTGGTAAAATGTTGTCAGAACATTACAATACCCCACTTTTTTCAAATAAATAGGATGATGGCGTCATCTCGAGTGACGAACTGTCGATCTACAAAAGGTGTTCGCGTGCAAAAGTACTTATCGGAAGCGCGTCAGCTGTTAACGCTAGCGATTCCCGTCATCATTGCGCAGGTGTCTCAAACATCCATGGGTGTCGTCGATACCATTATGGCTGGTTCGTATAGTGCGACCGACATGGCTGCGGTGGCGGTCGGCACCTCGATCTGGCTGCCTGTCATTCTGTTCGGTCACGGCCTGCTGATGGCGTTGACTCCGGTGGTGGCCCAGCTCAACGGCTCAGGTCGGCGTGAACGCATTGCGCATCAACGGCAGCAGGCCTTTCTGCTGGCCGCCATGGTTTCCGTCGTCACCATGCTCGTACTCTACCAGGGCGACAAAGTCATTCATTTGATGCACAACGAGTCGCCGGAGCTGGCGGACAAGGCGGTGGGCTATCTACGCGCGCTGCTTTGGGGCGTACCGGGCTATCTGTTTTTCCAGGTGCTGCGCAGCCAGTGTGAAGGGCTATCCAAAACCAAACCGGGGATGATCGTCGGTTTCATCGGCCTGCTGGTCAACATCCCGATCAACTACGTGTTTATTCACGGTAAGCTTGGCATGCCCGAATTGGGTGGGGTCGGCTGCGGCGTCGCCACCGCCTCGGTGTACTGGATCATGCTGTTTTTGCTGGCGGGCTACATGCGCCGGGCCCGTTGGATACAGGATATCAGCAGCCATGCCACACCCTTGCGCCCCGACTGGCCCGTCATCAAACGGCTATTCAATCTTGGACTGCCAATCGCCCTGGCGATCTTGTTCGAAGTCAGCCTGTTCGCGGTTGTCGCCCTGCTGGTGCTGCCGCTCGGCGTCATCGATGTCGCAGGTCACCAGATCGCGCTTAACTTTAGCTCGCTGATGTTTGTTCTGCCGATGTCGCTCGGCGTCGCCGCCACGATTCGGGTCGGACACCGGCTTGGGGAAGGCTCGGTGCCTAATGCCCGCATTGCCGCCCGCACCAGCATTTTTTGCGGCGTTGCGCTGGCGCTCTGCACGGCGATATTCACCGTCGTACTACGTGAACCGATCGCCCTGCTTTACAACGACAATCCGCAGGTCGTTGCAATGGCCTCGCATTTGATGCTGCTTGCCGCTATCTATCAGGTGTCGGATGCCATTCAGGTCATTGGCAGCGGCGTTTTGCGCGGCTACAAAGACACCCGCTCGATTTTCTTTATCACCTTCACCGCCTACTGGGTGCTCGGTCTACCCTTCGGATACATGCTGGCGCTGACGGATCTATTGGTCGCGCCGATGGGTCCGGCAGGATTCTGGTGCGGATTCATCATTGGCCTGACCGCTTCCGCCATCATGATGGGCTTGCGTATTCGTTGGGTACAGAACCAGCCTGCGTCGGTCACGCTGGCGCGTTCGGAGCATTAACCCACTGAAATGATGAAAAAAACGGCGAACTGGATATAAGCTCGTCAATCGAACCGGCAAGGCGGTAATTTGGTTTATTTGCCCCTTGCCAGCCGCCGTTCAGGTCGTTAATATCCGTCCCCGTTGTCACCCAGACAGCAGCATTTCAGGAATGCGTTCTTAGCTCAGTTGGTTAGAGCACCACCTTGACATGGTGGGGGTCGATGGTTCGAGTCCATTAGAACGCACCATTCCTGCTTCTCACTTTCGCTGATTCTTCTTTCATCATTCGTTCTTCTAAGTGCTAAAAATCACCTGGCTAACGGTTGCCTTCAGCCAAAAAACGCTCGTTCTTCAATAGGTTCAGCGTCCAAGCCCTATTAACCCCGCTTAAACTACCCCCTTACGTTAAAACAACACTAACCCCTTATTATCAAAAGCTATTTTTCACTTCTCTGACTCATTTTCCTCTCCCGTCGCATCACCGGTTTTTTTCTCGCGGACCCGCACGGAAAGCCATGGTCTTTGTTTCATTTTTCTGTCTCTTATACACATCTGAC
>NZ_CAMKXG010000137.1 GCF_946477055.1 Lonsdalea britannica
CAGCACCCCCATCATGAAGATGGCGCCTAGCGCGACAGGCACGCTGATATTCTGCCCCAGCACCAGGCTGAACGCAGTAAACGCGGTCAGAGAAATCGCGCAACCAATCGCCATCGGCAGGTTGGCCCACAGCCCCATCAACAAAGACCCGACCCCTGCGACCAGACAGGTGGAAACAAATACCGCGGCAGGCGGAAAACCAGCTTTTCCCAGCATGCCGGGGACAACGATAACCGAGTAAACCATCGCCAGAAACGTGGTAAGACCCGCCAGTATTTCCTGACGTACGCTGCTGCCTCGCTGAGCGATTTTAAAGAAAGCATCGAGTGCGCCACGCGGACGGGCAGCCTCATCAGCCTGACGAGAAGAATTGGACATGGTGGTATCCCTTGCTAAGTCATTATTATTAAGCCTCTGTGCCTCCAGACAACACGGTCATTCGAACCGGTCGGCGTGGAAGAACGCAGAAACTGAGCCAGAATTTAGCTAACGTCATGCCGTTTATCCCTTGCCTAAGACAAACAACATGGGCCATCACCAGCGGCAGAAACGTCCCCTTGAGCCCCGACAACGGCGGGGCAACGTCTGCTGCCGTAAAGTAAGCCTGCGATTATCCCGTTTTTGGGATAAGAATTTCAAAAACTATTTATTTATCGCACCGACATTCTTACACGATCAAAGACGGGCAACCGCCATGAGCCGTTGCCCGTCTTTGCATTGAGGAGGCAATTAGAGGTAGAGCGAGGCTTCTCCCACCGGTCGCGTTTTGAAACGGCGATGCAACCAGAGATACTGTTCAGGCGCGCGCATAATCTCGTGCTCGATCACCCGATTCATATAGCTCGCCGCCTGAGTTTCGTCGTTTTGTGGGTAATCCTTCAGCTCGGGTTGAATCACCAGCTGATATCCCTTGCACTTGGGTTTCCGGATCAAGATGGTGGTCACCATCGCCGGCTGATTAGCCAGCTTGCTGATCGTAAATGTTCCGCTGGTCGTCGCTGCCTTCGGGACGGCGAAGAACGGCGCAAATACGCTGCCACGCGGGCCGTAATCCTGATCCGGCGCGAACCAGACCGCTTCGCCGCGTTTCAGCGCCTGCACCATGCCGCGTAAATCTTTACGGTCGATCATGGCTTTATTCGAGCGGGAACGCCCCCAGGTTTGTACCAGCTCCATCACTTTATTATTGTGAGGCCGGTACATCGCCATCATGGGGCGGCATAATCCCATCGCCCTGCCGCCCAATTCCAGCGACATGAAATGCACGCCAATGACCATCACGCCACGCTGTTCACGCCCTGCCTGCTGCAAATTCTCCAGGCCGATAACTTCGCACCAGGCGCGTACGCGGCGATCCGACCAAAACCAGGCCATACCGGTTTCCATGAGCGCCATGCCCAACGAAGCAAAGTTTTCTTTGACGATCGCTTCACGCTGTTGCGGCAACATTGAGGGAAAGCACAGTTCGAGATTGCGGCGGGCGATGCTGACGCGGCGTTTTAGGAAGAAACGCGCGGCGTTGCCCATGCTGCGTCCGGTGAACATCAGCAGCGGATACGGTAACTGTACCAGGAGATATAAAAGGGCCAGACCAAACCAGACGAGCCAATAACGGGGATGGAGTAAATCTTTGGTGAATTTTTTGGTGGTGCTCATTGCTATCATCTCGTAACGCCATACTGGAATGACAGCCGTTCTCAGCCGAACCATGCCAGAAATGACAAAAAACCGTTAATTCCTTACCACGCCGACCAAAAGATCCGGCTCGAGCAGAATGGTAATGGCAGAGAAACACTCGAACCCAGGCAGGCCAACCATTATTGGTAAAACTATATTACCTGAAAATAGTCCGCGCCGACGCACAACTTAACGCGATAATAAAGCCTGAAACGATAGGGATATCGACTGTTAGAAGGAGAGCGCGCCGTTTAAGTCGCATTTTCCGATGACTGCCGCAGCCAGTGTAACATGCTGACCTGACATGACGGCGCCCATTCCTATCAGAATAATCCGCAACCCTGACGAAACCTGAGGCTAATGCCTTATCCTCTTCCACTCGCTTCCACTCGGATAACACGTTGAGTCTAGACAAAATGATCCGACATATTCCAACGCCATCCCCTTTTGTCCGATTCGACAACGCTGCACGTTTGGGGTTCTACTTTCTTTATTTGCATATTGCTGATGCCGTCTCGGGGATGAAATCACACGGGCCGCGACATGAGGATGAGACTTCAACGTCCGGATCATCAGGTGAACTCATTCGGCATAGCCCTTCCTGATAGGCGTTGTGGGCCGATCACGACCTCGTCATCAAACCGTCACTGTTCCGCCATGCGGGTGCAGCATTCCCCCCTCAGGATAACCGCTCAATTTTCATCGCTGACGACGGTAAACCTCATGCGCAGTCACTGGTTGCCTTGGCTCATTCTGTTGCCTTCACTGCTGTTTCTCGCTCTATTCACCTACTTTCCCTTATTACGGTCGGTCTACGACAGCCTGTTCGACACCCGCATGACCGGCGATAACGCGCCGTTCGTGGGGCTAGGCAATTTTGCGCGGCTGCTGGACGACCCCGTGTTCTGGCGCGCGCTATGGAACAATGTGTTGTACATCCTGCTGACCGTCATCCCTGGCGTGATATTGGCGTTGATGCTCGCACTGGCGCTATGGCAAAACACGGCGATAAACCGCTGGTTACGCACCGCTTTTTTCTTTCCCATGATTATCCCGATGGTGAGCGCCGCCGCGCTGTGGCTGTTTATTTTCATGCCGGGAATGGGGCTGCTGGACTACCATCTGGCCAAGCTATTCGGCCCCATGAACAACAACTATCTCGGCCGCAGCAATAGCGCGCTGCTGGCTCTGAGCCTGATCGGCATCTGGAAATTCGCCGGCTACTACATGCTGTTCTTCCTGGCCGGTCTGCAGGGTATTCCGGCCTCCGTGCGCGAAGCGGCCGTTATGGAAGGCGCATCGCCGATACAGGTGTTTTTCAACGTCACTCTGCCGCTGCTGCGCCCAACGCTGAGCTTTGTGCTCACTACCGCGCTGATTTACGCCATTACCCAGATCGATCACGTTGCCGTCATGACGCACGGCGGACCGGATAACGCCACCACGGTGCTGCTTTACTACATCCAGAATCTGGCATGGGACACCCATGACTTTGGTAAAGCCTCCGCCGCCACATTTATCACCCTGCTCGCCCTGTTCCTCTTCTCGCTCATCAACCTGAAAGTTTTGGAAAAAGGAGCGCACTATGAGCGTTGAGTTAACGCCCATCTATCAGGCGGAGACCGCCGCCCGTCCAACCTGGCTACGCTGGCGCCAAAGCGGGCGCATCACCCTCAGCGCGCTGCTCATCTGCGCCGCACTGCTCTGGATAGCGCCGTTCATCTGGATGCTGTCGGCGGCGTTCAGCCCCAGTACGTTTGGGCCTGGCATGGCTTCCCTGCTGCCGAGCTGGCCGCTGACGCTGGATAACTTTCGCGATGCCTGGTACAGCGCCGACTGGCTCCGCCTGTACGCCAATACCGCCTTCTTCGCCTTCGGCACCCTGTTCGTGCAACTGCTGACGATCACCACGGCGGGCTATGTCTTCGCCTGCCATGAATTCCGCGGCAAACAGACGCTGTTTGTCCTGTTTTTAGTCCAGCTGATGATCATGCCGGTCATGATGATGGTGCCCAATATGATGACGCTGCAGCAGTTCGGCCTGCTCAACACGCTCACCGGCGTCATGATGCCCTACTTCACCTCCGCCTTCGGCGTATTCCTGATGCGCCAGGCGTTTATGAACATTCCCAAAGAGATCGAAGAAGCCGCCCTGATGGAAGGCTGCCGCTGGTGGCAGGTCGTGTATCGCGTCCTGCTGCCGATGTCGTGGCCCTCCATGATGGCCTTCGCCACCGTCAGTCTGACCTATCACTGGAACGAGTATTTGTGGCCGCTGATGATGCTTAACGATCCGGACAAACAGGTACTTACGGTCGGGCTGGTGTCCTTTGCGATGGGCGCGGAGTCCGGCGGTCAGTGGGGCACCATCGGCGCCGGGACGCTGATGGTCTGCCTGCCGCTGATGCTGGCTTTCATCCTGTTCCAAAAACAGTTCCTCAAAAGCTTCGGCTTCTCAGGAATAAAATAACGGAGTGACTCATGCTGTTAGCGCATATTTCAGATACGCATTTTCGTAACCAGGGACAAAAACTGTATGGATTCATTGATGTCAACGCGGCCAACGCGGACGTGGTTTCCCAGCTCAACGCGCTGAGGGAACGACCGGACGCGGTGATCGTCAGCGGCGACATCGTCAACTGCGGCCAGGCGTCGGAATATCGCATGGCGCGCCAGACGCTGGGGGCGCTGGACTACCCGCTGTACCTCATCCCCGGCAATCACGATGACAAAACCTATTTTCAGGAATACCTGCACGCGATCTGCCCGCAGATCGGCTTCGATCCGCAAAATATCCGTTACGCCATCGACGACTACCCGCTGCGCCTGCTGTTTATCGACTCAAGCCAGGCGGGATCGTCTAAAGGATGGCTGACGGAAGAGACATTGCGCTGGCTGGAAGAGCAGCTCAGCCTCGACGACAAGCCTACCGCTATTTTTATGCATCACCCGCCGCTGGCGCTGGGATCCGCTCAAATGGATCAGATCGCCTGTGAAAACGGGCACCGTCTGCTGGCGCTTATCGAGCGCTTCCCGGCCCTTGTCAGGGTTTTCTGCGGCCATAACCACTGCATGATCTTCACCCAATATCGTCAGGCGATTATCGCGACGATCCCCGGAACGGTGCATCAGGTGCCTTACCATCATGAAGACACGCGCCCTTATTACGATATGTCGCCCGCCGCCTGTCTGATGCATCGTCTGGTGGACCATCAACTGGTGAGCTACCTGCATCCGCTGTCGCACTATGCCGGTCCGTGGCTGTATAACGCGGCCATCAGCTGCCCGATGGATGACGCGTGATGAGCCTGATACGACTACAGAACCTCGGCAAACGCTTCGAGGGTAAACCGGCGCTGAAGTCGGTCTCCTTAGAGATCGCCTCCGGCGAGTTTCTGGTGCTGGTCGGCCCTTCCGGCTGCGGAAAAAGTACGCTGCTGCGGCTGCTGGCCGGTCTGGAAAGCGCCAGCGAGGGCCATATTTGGCTTGAGGGGGAGGATGTCACCGCCACGTCGCCGCGCGAGCGTAATTTCGCCATGATTTTCCAGAACTACGCGCTGTTTCCTCATTTAACGGTCAGAGACAACATCACCTTCGGTATGCGAATACGCCGTGAGCCCAAGGCGACGCGACAGGCACGATTGGACGAAGCGGTCCGCTTGCTGCAACTGGAGGCCGTGCTGGACCGAAAACCAGGACGACTGTCGGGCGGACAACGACAACGGGTCGCCATGGCGCGCGCTATCGTGCGTAACCCACGTCTCTTTCTGATGGATGAGCCGCTGTCGAATCTGGATGCGCGTCTGCGTACCGATGTCCGGGACGGCATCATGGCGCTGCACCGCCAGTTAAAAACCAGCACGGTTTATGTCACGCATGATCAGATCGAAGCGATGACGATGGCCGACCGCATTGCGGTGATGGATCGCGGCGAGCTACAACAGGTCGGTACCCCAGAACAGCTTTACGCTTACCCCGCTAACGTGTTTGTCGCTGGGTTTATCGGTTCTCCCGCCATGAATCTGGTCCGACTTTCCTGTTACAACGGCAGCGTCGCACTGGATGAAGGCACGCTAACGCTTCCCACGCACGCCACTCAGATCCCCGAGATCGTTTTTGGCGTACGACCGGAACACCTCACCGATCACCCCGAGCCCGGCATTCATACCTTTCAGTTGGCTGGGCGTATCACGCAGCGAGAGCTGCTGGGTGGTGAGTACTTGCTTCACGTAGAGACCGCCATCGGCATACTGCGCTACTGCCGTAAAAATCGGGGCGACGTTCCCGAACGCGGCGATCCCGTCCGTCTTGGCATCGAGTCTACGGATATTCATCTTTTTAATGCCGCTACCGGGCAAAACTTATTCCAGGAGATTCCCCATGCGTAGTTTTAAAATGCTGGCGTTCGGACTGGCGATGTCATTCGCCGGCGGCGCACTGGCCAAACAAAACATTGATTTCATGTTTCCTGCGCCGGTCGACGGCAAATTGACGATGGAAATGACCCGCATTATCCGGGATTTCAACCAGTCGCAGCAGGATGTAGAGGTGCGCGGCATCTTCACTGGCAATTACGACACCACCAAAATCAAAGCGGAAGCGGCGGCTAAGGCCGGGCAACCGCCCGCGTTGGTCATCATGTCAGCCAACTTCACCACCGATCTGGCGCTGAAGCAGGAAATATTGCCGATGGACGAACTGTTCAAATTTGGCGATCGCAAAGCTTCCGCGTTCCTGCACAGCGAGTTCTGGCCCGCCATGCATCAGAATGCTCAGGTGATGGGCGTCACCTACGCCATCCCGTTCCATAACTCGACGCCGATTCTGTATTACAACAAAACCCTGTTCGAACAGGCCGGTATTAAACAGCCGCCGCAGACCTGGCAGGAGATGCGGGAGATCGCTCAGAAGTTAACGGACCAGAGTAAAGGCCAATGGGGGATCATGCTGCCCTCCACCAACGACGACTACGGCGCCTGGTTACTCTCGGCGCTGACGCGCGCCAACGGCGGTCAGTACTTTAATCCGGACTACCCCGGCGAAGTTTACTACAACGCGCCCTCGACGATAGGTGCGCTCCGCTTTTGGCAGAACCTGATTTATCGCGACAAGGTGATGCCGTCCGGCGTGCTTAACTCCAAACAAATCAGTGCGGCGTTCTTCTCCGGCAAGCTGGGAATGGCGATGCTGAGCACCGGTGCGCTCGGTTTCATGCGGGAAAACAGTCAGAACTTCGAACTGGGCGTGGCGATGTTGCCAGCGCACCTGCAACGTGCGGTGCCGATCGGCGGCGGCAGTCTGGTGAGCTTCAAAGGCATCACAGAAGAGCAGAAAAAAGCGGCCTACCAGTTCCTGACCTATCTGGTCAGTCCGCAGGTCAACGGCAGCTGGAGCCGCTTTACCGGCTACTTCTCGCCACGCAAAGCCGCCTATGAGACGCCGGAAATGAAAGCCTATCTGGCGGCAGATCCACGTGCCGAAACGGCGCTGCAACAGCTAACCTATGCTCATCCGTGGTATGCCACTTACGAAACGGTGGCGGTTCGCAAAGCCATGGAAAATCAGCTGGCGGCCGTGGTGAACAGCGAGAAGGTCACGCCGCAGGACGCCGCTAATAACGCGCAGCGGGAGGCGGATAGCCTGATGAAGCCCTACGTGGACCGAACGGCTTTAGAAGATGTGAAGTAAGCTTTTGGCCGCCAAAGCGCGGCAGCCCGCAGGAAATAGCCCCGTGACGATTAACAGGTCACGGGGTTGCAGTATCAGCGCACGCGATCGCCCGCGCCTTTCCCCACCACGGTGAGGAGCAGATAGCGAAAATAGCGTTGCACCGTCATGGTCTGAATCATTCTCTGATCCCATTCTGCCAACGTCTGAGGCGTAGACATGTCGATGGCGTTAATCTGCGCCAATCCGGTAATGCCGGGCAGGACGTCGAAAACGCCACGGGCCTGTCGTTCCTCGATCAGTTCCTGTTGGTTGAACAAACAGGGGCGAGGCCCTACGAGACTCATCTCGCCGCGAGCCACATTAATCAGCTGCGGCAGCTCATCCAGTTTGGTTTTACGTAAAAAGGCGCCCAGACGAGTCACGGCATGACGGTTAGCCAAATGGGTGGCGACTGACTCGGTTGCGACCGCCATCGTGCGGAACTTAATCAGATTGAACGGCCGTTGGTGCCGTCCTACCCGCTGTTGTACAAACACCGGCGACCCGGTATCAAACAGCCCGATGAGATAAATAACGCCCATGACGGGCCATAAACAGCAGAGTCCAACCAACGCGAGCGTGAGATCAAAAAAACGAAACGTCATGTGCATTAAACCTTGGTTCATCGATTAATCCGTAGCGTCGCGCTCAGCCTGATAGGCGCTGGCGGTCAGCGCAAGCGCCTGAGGATAAGCCACAACAGGCCGCCATCCCAGACGGTCGCGCGTATGAGTAATATCGACCTGCAACGATCCCAATAACCTTTCCGCTACGGGCGCTTTGCCTAACACCCTCGCCGCCCACAGTAAACAGCGCGGAGGCAGCGGCCAAATGCGGCTGGCGACGCCTAAAGCTTTCGCCATATCGGCAAGCAGCTCGGCGGTAGAGACATCATGATCGTCCGAAACCAAAAACGTTTCGCCCGCCGCCTGTGGATGATGAGCGCACAGCAAGATGAGATCCGCCAGATTATCCACGAAAACCAGGCTGCGCGAGTTTTTCACGGCCCCGAGCGGCAGGGGTAACCCTTTGCGGATCCAATTCATCATGGTCTGGAAATTCGCCTTAACCCCAGGACCATATACCAGCGGCGGGCGAATCACCGTCACTTCGAGCCCTGTCTCACGGGCGATCTGCCACAGACCCAACTCAGCTTCATATTTACTCAAACCGTAGGGATCTTGCGGGGGCTGTTCGACTTGGGGCGTGAAAGGATGATGGGCGGGGCTCGCTTCTCCATTGACCTTGATAGAACTGAGAAACACGAAGCGCTTTACCCCTAATTCCGCTGCCTGACGCGCCAGCGTTAATGTTCCCGCCACGTTGGTCTCGCGGTATAGCGACAGCGAATCGCGCGGCACGTCCTGCATCTGGTGTACGCGGGCCGCACAGTGAATAACGGCATCGACGCCGTTCAAGGCCTCACGCCAGTCTGCATCGGCCGACAGATCCTGGTAGACCACGCCTTCCTGAACCGGAACGCCCGGCTTTTGGCTACGATGGGACAGGCATTCCATTCCCTGTACATGAGCCAGCTCAACGACACGGCGTCCAATAAACCCACTACCACCTGTCACTAATAGTTTCAAAATGTATTACCTTTCCAAGGCCGACACTCGTATGATGGCGGTCATCGTCGTACACATATTAACCTCATGTTCTAAGTGGCTATACTTCCCGCTAGCTAATAAAAAATGGGGTGTCTACAATGATTATGAATAGTAACAACAAAACCCATTTCCATCATCTGACATCCAGGCTTTAGATGTTTAACCCCATTCATGCTTTGCTTAACGCGCCAAGAAAAAACAAACGTATCGTTACCGTTCTGTATGATGTTGCCGCGATTATTTTTTCGCTCTATCTGGCGGTCGCCTTTCGCTTGGGCACCTACGCCTTTCATGTTGGCCTATCAGAGATAGCCAGCCTGCTGGTGACGCTGGTGATCACCATTGCGGTCTTTATTCGCTGCGGCATGTATCGCGCCGTATTGCGATACATGATGCTACCGGCATTGGGTAACGTATTCTTCGCAGTCATTCTGTCGACCTTAACGCTCGCCCTGAGTAGTTTTTTCTTCCAGTCATTTGTGCCGCGCAGCGTACCCT
>NZ_CAMKXG010000138.1 GCF_946477055.1 Lonsdalea britannica
ATAGTCGCGCCAGACAATCAGCTGAACTCACCGTGAAATTCGGTAATGTTCTTCAGGTCAAATAGGCAGGTGCTGCTGGTGGCATCGCACCTCTATGGTTAAACTATATCGGCAGCAATATCGTATCTCTGGGAAAACAAATAACTATTCAAAAGGAATGAGTGATGCTCAAAAAAGTTGTATTCACCACTATCGTTATCTTCTCGTCATGTGTTTCAGCGAAAACGATGAAAGATTTTTTTTCTGACCATCCTGCACTCTACGAAAATATTTATACGAGGCAGGCCATTAAGGAGCAAGCAGATGGTCTGGCGGCTTTAGATGCGATGAGTGAGGATATGCCCATCACCTCGTTAGCGAAAAAGCAAAACCAGCTGATGCATGATGAAGGTTATAACTATGCCGACCTGGCATTAAGAGACCTCGTGACTTACTGTGACGATGAAGATACCGCGAAGCTAAATCGCTTACGAGATGCGGAATGCCAAATTATCGTCAGTGAAGCGGATAAATAAATATCCACATGAAAAGCGACAAATAATTGTTGCTGTCATAGAAACAATAATAAATCCCACTTCGGTGGGTTTTTTTATGAATGAAATATTTAGCTATTCATTAGTTAACGGGTGTCGGGTAGTTGTTATTTATCCACCCGACTTACTCTTTCCGTTAAATAAGATTATTTTAAAGACGTCTGAAGAACCAGGCCGTTCGAAACGAGCCTGGGTTTTCGGTGATGTATGAAGCCACTTAATGCACAGGGGGTAACGTATTAAACCACTTATGATTCTACGGCTCTAACTCTTTTCCACCATTGTTAACCAATATTGCAGCGATATCATTATGGTTATTTGCTTTGGCTCTGACTAGAGGACTATATCCCTCACGGTCAGTCGCGTTGACATCAGCGCCTTTCTCTAAAAGAAATAGCACAATCTCTTTGTTACCAACCATGCTGGCTAAATGCAGTGGGGTATAGCCATTTTTATTTTTTGCTTTAATTAAATCAGGTTTTTCGCTCATAACTTTAACTGCTTCGCTATTCTTATTTGACCAAATAAGATCACCTAAATCTGAGCTATTGGCGAAAGTGGAAAATGAAAAGAGAATAGTGACAAGAAATGATAAGGCCAACTTCATGACGTGCTCCATTGCTGCGTTACGTATCCATAAACAGAATGCAAAGAGTAGCATCCCTATAAAATCAGGAGTATCTGTTAATTTAAACAGCTCTCCCATGGTGGCTGTTTTTGAGGATGAGGGCGCTAAATTAATTCTCTTTGGGGATGTAGGGTATCGAAAAATTCATTATGTAACATCGTGCATTTTGGCATGACGACTACTATTAAATAACCAGCCTTTAATGAACGAGTGACTTACGGTCACCTTCCAGTGGGGTACTAATATAAGAGGTTGTTATGATGAATGAGAATTATATTTTAGGTTATTCAGACCGAGAGATGGAAAGAATTGCTTTTCAAGCAGGAATGCTTGAACCGATTACGACACGCATGTTGCATGCAGCCAAAATTACTGATGGGCAAGATATTTTAGATATCGGCTGTGGTTCGGGGTATGCCAGTCAGTTAGCCGCCAAACTTGTAGGGGAAAGGGGGTCTGTGACAGGAATAGAACAAAGTGGGATCGCCGTTAACCTTGCGAGTAGCGGAGGTATGAATAACACCTCATTTATTCATGGACGGTTTGAAAAATACGAATTTGAAAAACAGTTCGACATTGTCATGGGAAGAGCGGTTTTGCTCTTTCAGGATGATGTTGTTTCATTTCTCAAGAGAGCCGCGAAATGGGTCAAACCGGGTGGTTACCTGGCATTCCATGAAATCGACGATGCAAGACAATTCCAATCCAATCCACCTGTAGCGCTTTGGGACCGGACGATGAAAGAGCTTCTTCGCAGGCTAAGGTATGGCTGTCCTCAGTATGACATTGGACAACGCTTTGTTCAGGTGTTTGATGAAGCTGGGCTGGCAACACCCAGTGTATCCTATGAGATCCCTGTAGCGGGGGGACGCGCTGAAGATCTCTGTCGCTGGGCGGTTGAAACATTATGCAGCTTATCAAACCAACCTGAACAGGTCGTCTTTTCAGATGGCGCTGTAATGGACCCGATGGAGCTATTGGCTTCGTTGCAAGAGAATATAGTTAACGCGCGATCGCAAGTGGAATTTTTAGGCCAGGTTTGTGCTTGGGTCCAAATTAGATAGCGTAGCCAACATGACGAGACATGAATGGCAAGTGCTTATCATGATTGTTCGTCGGTTGAATATCTTCAATCAGTAACCGCTCACTCACGAAGTGACATATATTCTTAGTCAGCTATAAAGAAGGGTCTCTAAAACACGTAACGACATTTCGTATTCCCACCGTCATTACTTTTATTTGTTCTCTTCTGTCTAAAAACCGGTTCACTCAAGATGACACCAAGCTTCATTTTTACAACCCGCCTTGTCATCACACTCGTCATCTCCGCAAAGCGGGCACGACGCCAAACATGATGAGGCGTGAGCATCCTGAGAGGGCGCTTCTCGTTTGGGGGGAAAACCGTCTAAATTCGGTTGGCTAGCTGGCGTGGTGACAAAGTCAAATGCTGAGTGTTGCGGGTTAAACCGTCGGTGAATTTTACCATCATTTTACCATAGTTTTACCATCGGCAAATTTCAGGCGAAAAAAAACCAACCGTAAGAGGTTGGTTTTTCTAGGGATATTTGGTCGGCACGAGAGGATTCGAACCTCCGACCCCCGACACCCCATGACGGTGCGCTACCAAGCTGCGCTACGTGCCGACGCTGTGGGGGCACATATTACCGTTTCCAGATCTGAATGCAATAGCTGAACGTCACGACTGCTTTAGATTTAGGCAGTTAGTTGGCTATGAATCGCCTTTCGTCCGTTAACACCTGCAACAGCAGACCTAATTGCGGTTTTTCTGACATAAGCTCGCGACCTTCCTGATCGTAGGTTCGGTAGCTGCCGTGCGTACCCAGCAAAATAATCTGTTCCGGCGTCGTAATGGACAGTAAATCGTCGCTGCCGTTAGTCAGCCAGGCGTTGCGTCTTTCTGCCGTAAACAGGTCTTCGCCTTGAGAAAAATCTTTCGTTGGCGTCTGTACGTGCAGTAAACGCTGCATCAGCGTCGTCATGACGTCCTTATGGTCCGTCATCTTGCTGATGGTCTGGGCTGGCGTACCCGGCCAATGAACCACCAGTGGCACCTGATAAAGCGAACGGGCCATCGGCATTGGCATGTTATCCATCAGATTAGCGGGCGTGCTCTGAGCGGCGGTGACGACGACGACGGTGTTATCCAGCAGATTCTTGTCGCGTAAGCCATCGAGCATCCGCGCAATCTGGCGATCCAGCGTCGCGTTATCCTGACGGTAGCGGCGCTGCTGCTCGGACGTCGATTGATTCGCGTTGACGTTATGGTTCAGTTCGACGTAGGAGAACCAACGGGCGCCTGACGGGTGTCCGTCCAGCCATTTCAGCCATTGAGTCGCGATCGCGTCAGTGCTTTGCGGAGCGGCTTCCGGCAACGAGAAGTCAGAGAGCAGAGCCTGTCGATAAAGCGGGCTGCTGAAACCCGACGATGAGAACAGGCTGAACTGGTAACCCTGCTGCCCAAGCGCCCCGATCAGTGCCGACGGCTTGCTGCTGGCCAGAATGCCATCCATATACGTGCTGGAGATACCGTAAAACAGGTTGAGCAGTCCCGCATTGGGTTCGCTGCCTGCGCTAAGATGATGGCTAAAGCGCACGTTCTCTTCTGCAAAACGCGCCAGATTCGGCATCGCCTGCGGCGTGTTTTCCGGCAAGCTGTCGACGACCACCAACAGCAGGTTGTAGCCGCTGCCCGTGTCGCGGAAGGTGATGTCGTTCAGCGGATATTCGACGGATAACGCCTCGGGATTCCCCTGCTGCGTGAGTCGACGCTGGTACTCCTGCGCGTCAAGCAAGCCATGCTTCTCCAGAAAACGGCGAGCCGTCATCGGGTAGGACAGCGGCAGGTTGGAACGCTGCATGGTGATCGCCCGGTAGAAATTGGCATCGGCCCAGATGTACATCACATGCGACGCACAGAACGCGGCGATGAATATCCCGGCGAGGGGTTTGCCGAAACTACGCCGATTGAGGCTGCGCAGCTTCTGCCAGCACCAGGTGCCGAACAGCATTTCGACCATGAAAATGATGGGCACGCTGATGAATAACAGCTGCCAGTCGCGGGCCGTTTCGCTCTGGTCCGGGTTGGTGACCAGCTCCCACACCGTGAGATTGAGATGCAGATGGAAGCGGGTAAATACGGCGGAGTCTACGATAAGCAGCGTCAATCCCGCTGTCGCCACCACCGCGGAAATCACGCGCAATAGGCGCTGCGACATCACGAAGAATGTGAGCGGGAAGAGAATCAGCAGGTATATCGCAAACCCGATAAAGCTAAAGTGGCCCAGCCAACTGACCAGCGCATAAATGCGCCCGGTCAGCGAGGCAGGCCAGTCGGCAACAAACAGATAGCGGCTACCCAGTCCCAGACTGAGGAGAATATTGAAAAGAGCAAACCAGTGTCCCCAACTAATCATCTGGGAGACTTTTTCGCGGTAGCGCGGGCGGTTGGTTACCATAAAGAGATCGGCATCAGTGTGTGTTGTCAGCTTTCACCGAAGACTGCAGCGCTTCGGCAAAGGAACGCGCCAACATCTGACGTTGGGCCGGAGCGACGCTGGTATTCAGCAGGTTTGTGACCATGTTTCCCAGCACCATCAAAGCAAGATCGGTTGGTGCGCGATGTTTTTCCAGAATATTGACCAAATCTGACAGCAGTTGTTCAACTTGTTCGTCACTATAACGGGATGATTGTGGCATAAAATGGTGATTCTCAGACGGTTAAAGTCGAACATATTACCGTATAGAGGCACCGTTTTCCGCACTTTTATTGCTTTAGACAATGTCAGTGACGGGACGACGCGACCACGGCGGATAAGGTTGCAGCAACTACGCTGAGGTGCTTGAATACGCACCTTGCTAAAAGGAGAGTCTAACATGAGTCTGGATATCGACCAGATTGCCCTGCATCAGTTAATCAAGCGCGATGAGCAAACGTTGGATTTAGTGCTCCGCGATTCGCTGCTGACCCCCAATGACGCCGTGAATGACATGATGGCCGAATTGCATCGGGTATATAGCGCGAAAAACAAAGCTTACGGTGTGTTTAACGAGCAAAGCGAGCTGGCGGATGCGCTGCGGGCTTGTCGCAAAGGCGATGAGGACTTCCTGGCATTTACCCGCGCAGCCACGGGCCGTTTGCGCGACGAACTGGCGAAGTACCCGTTTGCTGACGGCGGCATCGTGCTGTTCTGCCAGTACCGTTATCTGGCGGTCGAGTACCTGCTGGTGACTGTCCTGAACAGCTGCAGCAGCCTGCGCGTCAACGAGCAGCTGGATATCAGCAACACCCACTATCTGGACATCAACCACGCCGACATCGTGGCCCGCATCGATTTGACGGAATGGGATACCAACCCCGAATCCACACGCTATCTGACGTTCCTTAAAGGCCGGGTGGGACGTAAAGTCTCCGACTTCTTTATGGATTTCCTGGGCGCGGCGGAAGGGCTGGATACCAAGGCGCAGAACCGCGGTTTGCTGAAAGCGGTCGATGAGTACTGTGCTGAAGCGGCGCTGGATAAGAACGAGCGTCAGGAATACCGTCAGCAGGTTTACAGCTACTGCAACGAACAGCTACAGGCTGGAGAAGAGATTGAACTGTCCTCCCTGTCGCAGGAACTGCCGCCTCTGGGCGACAAAACGCTGGAAGCCTTCACGACGGAACAAGGTTACGAGCTGGCGGAGAGCTTCCCGGCGGATCGCAGTACGCTGCGTCAGTTGACCAAGTTCGCCGGTAGCGGCGGCGGTCTGAGCCTCAACTTCGACGCGATGCTTTTGGGCGAACGCATCTTCTGGGATGCGGCGACCGATACGCTGACCATCAAGGGAACGCCACCTAACCTGCGTGACCAGCTGCAGCGACGACTGAGCGGCGGCGGCGATCGCTAACGGAGCCGAACGGCGGCGGGGTGTGTTCTGCCTTCGCCGACGAGATTTATCGCCTTTCCTGAAGGCGCCGTTCCCCTCCGGTTTAGCGACAGGCGCGGCGTCGCGTCTGGTATTTTAATGGTATTTGTCACTCGGATGCAGACTGCCTTATGATGGCGATTCTGCATCCGTTTTCATTGCGTGAGATTCCCGTGCAATCTAACCTCAATATGCTGCTGGCGGTGTACGATCGTGCCGCCTTGATGCTGATTTGTCTCTTTTTCCTGACCCGAACGCGCCATTTCCGGCAGCTGTTGCAGCAGGATGAGCATTCGCCGTTCGACCTGTTCGTCGTTACGGCGATCTTTTCCCTGTTCGCGCTGTTCAGCACTTGGTCCGGCATTAATGTCGATGGTTCGCTGGTGAATGTGCGCGTAGTGGCTGTGATGTCCGGGGGGATTTTGTTCGGCCCTTGGGTCGGCATTACCACTGGTATCATCGCCGGGTTACACCGTTATCTTATCGATATGCACGGCATCACGTCGGTGCCTTGTCTGGTGACCAGCATTGTGGCCGGATTTATGTCCGCTTGGATTCACCTGCGGATCCCTCGCAGCAAGCACTGGAGCATCGGTATCGTCGGCGGCATGCTGTGCGAAACGCTGACCATGCTGCTGGTGGTGCTGTGGACGCGACCTGTTGCGCTGGGCTTGGACATTGTGGGCCATATTGCGATCCCGATGATCCTCGGCACCGTCAGCATCGGGCTGATCGTCATGCTGGTCCGCAGCGTAGAAGGGGAGAAAGAGGCGATTGCCGCCCGGCAGGCGAAGCTGGCGCTGGATATCGCCAACAAAACGCTGCCGCTATTTCGGCACGTCAATATTGAGTCGTTGCGCAAGGTGTGCGACATCATCCGCACCGACATTAACGCGGATGCGGTGGCGATGACCAACACCCAGCAGGTGCTGACCTACGTCGGCGTCGGTGAGGAAAAATATCATAGCGGGGATCGCGACCTCAGCCCGACCACGCTTCATGCGTTGAAAAGTGGAAAAATCATCATCAAAAATAATGATGAGGCGCATCGTACGCCGGAAATCCACTCGATGATCGTCATTCCGCTGCGGGAAAAGGGCAAGGTCACGGGAACGCTGAAAATTTACTATCGCCATGCCTACCGTATCACCTGGTCATTGAAAGAGATGGCGATCGGGCTGTCGCAGATTATCTCCACGCAGTTGGAGGTGTCACGCGCCGAGCAGCTGAGAGAAATGGCGGACAGGGCGGAGCTGCGGGCCTTACAGAGCAAGATTAACCCGCACTTCCTGTTTAATGCGCTGAATGCTATCTCGACATCGATACGGCTGAACCCGGATACGGCGCGTCAGCTGATTATCAATTTGTCGCGCTATTTGCGCTACAACCTGGAGCGCAACGACGACGAGCTGATCGATATCAAAAGCGAGCTGTATCAGGTCAAGGATTACATCGCCATTGAACAGGCGCGCTTCGGAGATAAGCTGACGGTGCTTTATGACATCGATGAGGACGTCAGCTGCCATATTCCCAGTCTGCTGATTCAGCCGTTGATCGAAAACGCCATCGTACATGGCGTCCGCCCCTGTAAGGGCAACGGCGTGGTGGTGCTTAGTATTCAGGAAGTGGGCGACCGCATTCGCGTCGCGGTACGAGATACCGGCAGCGGTATCAGCGATGAAGTGATTGAACGCGTCGCCAAAAATGAAATGCCGGGGAATAAAATCGGCCTGCTTAATGTGCATCACCGTATCAAGCTGTTGTATGGCGACGGTCTGCACATCCGACAGCTGAAACCGGGCACGGAAATCGAGTTTTACATCAGTAAAAACGGGGCGTCGCTGCCGGAAAGCGCGGTAGCCTTCCCTCCCTGAGTCAAGTCATCAGGATATTTTAGTGAAAGCGATTATTGTTGAAGATGAATTTCTTGCTCAGCAAGAGCTGAGCTGGCTGCTCAAAGAGCACAGTCAGATTGAGGTGGAAGGGGTCTTTGATGACGGCCTCGACGTGCTGAAATACCTTCAGCACCACAAGGTGGACGTCATCTTTCTGGATATTAATATTCCATCGTTGGATGGGGTGCTGTTGGCGAAAAATATCAGTCAGTTCGCCCACAAGCCGCTGATCGTGTTTATCACCGCTTATAAAAACCATGCGGTCGAAGCATTTGAGCTGGAGGCGTTCGACTACATCCTGAAGCCGTATCACGAAACGCGCATCGTCAGTATGCTTCAGAAGCTTGAGGCGGCATGGCATCAGCAACAGACGACAACGGCGGTAGGCGGCGCGGGGCGTTCGGCGCCGATGACCATCAATCTGGTGAAGGATAAACGCATTATCGTGACGAATATTCACGATATCTATTATGCGGAATCGCACGAAAAACTGACGTTTGTCTACACCAAACGCGACGAGTATGTCATGTCGATGAACATCACTGAATTTTGTAGTCGATTGCCCGAAGCCTACTTCTTCCGCTGCCATCGCTCCTACTGCGTTAACCTGAGTAAAATTCGCGAAATCGAGCCGTGGTTCAACAATACCTACATCCTTAAACTCAGTGATTTGGATTTCCAGGTGCCCGTGAGCCGAGGCAAGGTCAAAGAGTTCCGGCAGTTGATGCGCCTTTAAAGGCAGTTCATTCCCTCCACGCAGCAGTTCATGCCCTTACTAAACTCAAGGATGAGTCTTCTCTTTATAATGGTGTTATTCAGCAGGTGCCTTTACCTGCTCATTTCAACACCAGAAAATTAATGAGGGATCCGGAATGAACGCCAAACCGGTAAATCGTGCAGTGATTGTGGCAGGGACTATCCTGGCGCAAATGGGTCTGGGAACTATTTATACCTGGAGCCTCTACAACCAGCCTCTGGTCGACAAATTTAACTGGTCACTGGGCTCTGTCGCCACGACCTTCTCCATTACCAGCTTCTTCCTCGCTTTCGCCACCCTGTTTGCTGGCCGCATTCAGGAACGTATCGGCATTCGTAAACTGACGTTAATTTCCGGTCTGGTGTTGGGACTGGCTCTGATGTGCAGCGCCTACGTCACTTCACTGACGGCTATTTGGCTGCTGGTCGGGGTGGTGGTCGGATTCGCCGACGGTACGGCCTACATCAC
>NZ_CAMKXG010000139.1 GCF_946477055.1 Lonsdalea britannica
TCGGCAGCGTCAGATGTGTATAAGAGACAGCTTTCGATGCGCATATCGAAAGCCCCGGCTTTAAAGGCTTCCAGCGCCACGCTTTCATCCAGATAGTAGTCGTAGCGGATCGTATCAAAATTATACAGCCCCTTGTTCACCGGCAGATCGGCAGCCCAGTAGTCCTTCACGCGGGAATAAACGACGTATTGACCGATATGATAGTCGGAGATCCGGTAAGGTCCGCCGGACAAAGGGGGGCGTGCCTGCGGCTCATTGAACTTGTGATGCTGCCAGTAGGTTTCCGGGATCACGGGCAGGGTCAGCAGCCCGATCATTTTATCTTTATCCGGTGCGCCGAAGTCGAACCGCACGGTATGCGGGCTGAGCGCGCGGGCGGTCGAGCCTTTGTAGTACACGCGGAACTGCGATACGCCCTGCGTCATAAAGGTATTGAAGGTGAAAGCGACGTCTGAGGCGGTGACCGGCGACCCATCGTGAAAGCGGGCGCGAGGGTTCAGGTCGACTTCCAGCCAGCGATAGCCGCTATCGTAGCGTGCTCCGGTGGCGATTAACGGGTAGTAACTGCCGGACTCATCGTCGGAATTGACGTAAAGCGAATCATAAAGGGCTTCCGTTCTGACTGCGGGCAACCCTCTGGAGGCAAAGCGGTTAAAGTTATCAAACGAACCTAACGCGCTGAGGGTGATGTGTCCGCCTTTTGGGGCGTCTGGATTGGCATAGTCGAAATGCGTGAAGTTTTTATCGTACTTCGGGGCGTCCAACATTGTGAAAGCAAAAGGCTGTTGCAGCGTCTCCGCTTGCGCCAGCATGGTGGACGCAATAAACAGCAAAGTGGAAGCGACGGATTTAAACATCGGGCAACTGACTCCTGAATAACGTCGTTCAAGTCATGCTGGCCAACGAGTCATTATGGCGCGTTGCATGGTCATATAAAAAACGGTGGCGCTAAGCACAGGTACGAAAAGGCATTTTAACGTATTCCTGCCGCGTTAGCAGGCGCCTGCGTATGCACCAATAAAAAACGCCGCGATAACTAGGCGGCGTTTCGGATTTCGTTTGGTCGGCATGACAGGGAATAAAAAGGATCAGCTATGCGGACCCTGTGCGAGTACCCGACGTCCTTCCTGATAACGGTGTTTCCAGTAGGTTTCGTCCAGATTGGAGATGGTGACGCCGCTGCTGGTTGACGCATGGACAAACTGCTGGCCGCCGAGATAGATACCGACGTGGCGTCCTGTCGAACCGGCACGGAACAGGACCAGATCGCCAGGGCGTAATTTATTGCGTTGGATTTTCTGACCGACTTCCTGTTGCTCGTAGCTGGAGCGGGGAAGGTCCATGCCGAATTGTTCGCGGAAGGTGCGCTGAACAAAGGCGGAGCAGTCGATGCCTTTCTTGGTCTGACCGCCTAAGCGGTAACGAACGCCTTTCCAACTTGCGTACTGGTCCAGCAACTTGGTTTTCACTTCTACGTTCTGGACCATCGCTTCGAATTCAGCCTGAGAGGCTTGTAGTGAAGGATCACCATTAACCACACGCCTATCAGTCTGAGAATTTAATGCTGTATTACTGTGATTGCTGCTGCAGGCGGTGAGAACAATTGCCACCGCGACGGCAGGCACGGCCCGCCAGATGTATCTCAGCATCGGTTGAGATTTGACCATTGTTGTTATATTCCCTTCGTGTCCTTAGCGAACGAAATGATCGCTATATGCTGTATATGCCAAACGAAATTAAGACTCAGGAATCGTTACTTAGGGACAACAACCGGATCGCCAAACCGTGCCGAGCAGCACTTTTTCTATAGCGGATGTTCTGTCTATAGCGTTTCGCGCGTGGCGGACAATCGTTCATAAATAACAGATTTTGTCGAGACTACCGGAATGAAAAAAATATTGCGAGTACTTTCCCTCCTTTTATTTATATGAATTCGTGATGAAATTTTACAGAGAACGGATATAAATCACTGCGGAACGGAATAATGATAGCAGAACACTGTTTTTACAGACTAAAAACTAAGGGAAAGAAGGGAGAACCGCAGCCAAAACAGAGAATATCTGGCTGCGGTGAAACATTAGTGCGAGGCGTCGGTCGGACGATATTTACCAGGAAGTCGACGATTCAAAGCATTGAGCAGGGCATCGCTGGCTGGCGTCAGCAGCCACCAGCTCAATCCCACCAGTGCGACGGACAGCGAGCCGACGGCAATATCCGTAAACCAGTGTGCGCCAATCATGACTCGCGGCAGCGAAAAGACGACGGTAATCAGTATGCCAATCAAAAAGGCTTTTACGCCGAAATAGCGCAGCATAAAGGCGGTGAAGATCATCAGCATCATGCCGTGGTCGCCCGGGAAACTATCGCGAGAGGCGTCTTTGGTCGGGATGCCGGTCAGTTCGCCGACGCGGTTAATGTTTTCGAAGAACAGCGAAGGGCTGGCGTGTTGCACCGGCAGCAAATGGCCGAGCTGGTTCAGCACCACCGCGGTAATCAGCATGACGATCCCCAGGATCAGCAGGCGACGGCGCTCGACAGGCGCGGCTTTGAAATAGAAACTCAGATAGAGCGCGCCCATCGCCAGCAGCGAGCAGCCGTCAAACGCGCGGTTGTTGGTCATCGCCACCAGCATCAGAAATGCGTGGTTGGTCGACAGGTGCTGATTAAAATAAAAGAAAATAGATTCATCAATGGCAAACCAGAAGCCGTGATTGGCCGGTAAATACCAGGAAAGAAACAACGCAATGCCGATCGCGTTGAATAAGAGGATCATAGGAATATTTCGTTTAGACATAGGAACTGCTCATTAACTTAAGAATTAAAAATAAATTACTGCATGGTGGTTAAACGGGCTTGTAACAATGTGCGCTGTAGCGCATTCCACTCTGCTTCGGTCTCGTTGATAATCTCTATACGACTATCCGGCGGCGGTGCCGAACGCGTTTCGATATGAAGATCGTTCTCCTGACGGTTGACCACCAGCGTCCCTTCCGGAATACGCAGTACTCCTTTGATGCGGCTCACGGGCGACAAACGTACCCAGTCCAGCAGCCTCGCCGTGTCAAACACCGACTCGGCATCGAATATCCAGCCACAGGAATGGTATCCCTGTCCGTGATTGAGCGCACGTCTCCAGGGGGTTTGTCCATCCAGACTGAGCGCCGCCAGTCCCTGACGCGGGGGTTCATCGTGATGATGGTGGCGGGCGGACGGCAAGTCAGCGCCGCGTTCTCCCGGCAGATCCAACAGCGCGGCATCGATGTGGCCCTGACTTACCGAGATAAGCCTGCGCGCTTGTCCAGCGTCGTCATACCAACGACTTAACGCGGCGCGATCGTCATCGTCGTAGGTATCCTGTTTGTTGGCGATGATCACATCCGCCGCCGCCAGCTGGTCGCGAAAGTTTTCGTTTTCCGTATAGCGCGGCTCCGCCAACTGACGCGCATCCAATACGCACAGCGTTGCCTGCACGGTCAGCCAGGGTTCATAAGTCGCGGAACGCAGCAACGACAAAATTTGTTTGGGGTGCCCGAGCCCGGTGGGTTCGATCAGCAGACGATGCGGTTTCTTCTGCTGAAGCAGCATGTTCAGCCCGACCTGCATCGGTAACCCGTTGACGCAACACAGGCAGCCGCCGGGGATCTCTTTCAGCACGGCCCCGCGGTCGGCCAGTAATGCGCCGTCGATGCCTATTTCGCCGAATTCGTTGACCAGTACCGCCCAGACTTCATCCGCCGGTTTCTGAGACAACAGGTGGAGCAGAGTGGTGGTTTTGCCGCTGCCGAGGAAGCCGGTAATGACATTGACTTGGGTTAACACAGGCGTCTCCCGCAGAAATCAGTGAAACAAGACGCCCGGCATAAACCGGACGTGAGTACGACGAGTGTTATTCGGCGCGGCCCATGTAGCGGCGCTCCGGGATATGGATACGAATTTTTTCACCGGCGCTGAGGTATTCCGGCACCTGAATCACCAGACCGGTGTTCAGCGTGGCGGGTTTGTTGCGTGCGCTGGCGGAAGCGCCTTTGATGCCGGGAGCGGTGTCGACAATTTCCAGATCGACCGTCTGAGGCAGTTCCAGCGCCAGAATCTGTCCATCCATCGTCAGAACCTGAATACCCGGCATGCCGCCTTCAGGAATAAACAGCAGCTCATCTTCGATCTGCTCTTTTTTGAAGTTGTACGGCGTGTAGTCCTCATCATCCATAAAGACATATTCGTCGCCATCGATATAAGAGAAGGTCACCTGACGGCGAGAAAGGGTGATGGTGTCGAGGATATCATCGCCTTTAAAGCGCTCTTCGACTTTGAGTCCGGTACGAACATCGGAAAAACGCATTTTGTACAGCGTGCTGGCGCCGCGGGCGCTCGGACTCTGAATATCGATATCTTTAACCAGCAGCAGTTTGCCGTTGTAGTTGACGGCCATACCGCGTTTGATTTCGTTAGCTCTTGCCATGGAAGACATACCTTGTGAAGGGTGAGATAAATTTTTGTGGCGACAAGTTACTCGCGCGGCCGGATTCAGGCAAGCAGGATTTACGTCAAGCGGCGTCAACGCGCGGAAAAGCGGTAGTCTTTGCCGATGAGGGCTGATATGGTCCGCCTTTGTCACCCTGCACCTCATCGCCCACAGGAACTTCGTGATGGACTGTCGTCCCGACTGCGGCGCTTGCTGCATTGCACCTTCAATATCGAGTCCGATTCCCGGCATGCCTGAGGGAAAGCCTGCCAATACGCCGTGTATCCATTTGGACGAGCGGATGCGCTGCGGCATTTTCCATTCGCCGTTACGGCCTGCCGTGTGTGCAAGTCTCCAGCCTCAGCGAGATATGTGCGGTCAACATCGGGATGAAGCGCTTATCTACCTGATTCAGCTGGAGAACGCGACGGCGCCCTGAACGGGTGTCGTCAGTCAGGCATCTTTAATGCGCCACATGCAGTAGCCTGCCGCGAGACTCAGGCCGAGCGCAAAGATGAATCCCGCATGATAGCTCCAGACCTCCGCCACGAGTCCGCCCAGCGAGCCGGAAATAATCCAGCCGACGCGGGACGTATTCGAAAATAGCGTCGTGGCTGCGCCCGCCTGACCCGGCATCAAATCCTGAAAATAGAGCATACCGATGCCAGCCAGAATGCCGATAAAGACGGCATTCAGCAGCTGCAACGCTAGCAACGCCCACGCGGAGTCCAGCAGACACAATCCGAGATAGAACAGCAGGCCGGCGGCGACAGCCAACCGCATCAAATAGCGTTTGCCGAGACGCCGGGCGAGATAACCCGAAATCAGCATCGCCGGAATCTCCAGTCCGGCCGCCGTGCCCATCATCACGCCCGCCAGCTTTTTTTCCAGCTGTAGCTCTTGCACGAGATAAAGCGGCATATTGATGAGGTAGATGCCGTTACAGGTCCACATCAGCGTACAGGCAGCGCAGAGCAGCAGTGTGTCGCGACGATTGCGGCGCGGAGAATCCAGCGTTTCGGCGGTCTTGACACGGGGATGCTTGGGCATCGACGGCAGCAGCAGTCCCACCAGCAGACCGCACAGCAAAAACACCCCGGTTGCGGCCATGTACATCGCCGGGAAGCCTAACCCCAGCGCTAGCGCGAAGGCGATAGGCGGACCGACAACCCAGGACAGCGAAATCTGCGCGCGCATCACGGAACTAAACATCGCGGCCTCGCGCCCGGAACGGTCGGCGTATTCACGCGCCAGCGCGAACAGTTGGGGGTTAGCTGTCGACCCGAAGCTTGAAAGCAACACACCCACTAACAACAGCACCGCATAGTTCCTGTTCCAGGCGAACAGCAGGCAGGACAGCGCGCCGAACAGGCAGCAGGCCACGATCAGCCGTTTGCGGTCGCCGCGATTATCGGAGTAGGTGGCGAGCAGTTGGCTGACGACAATGCCGATGACCGCGTTGCCGGTATAGAACAGTCCCACCAGCAGCGGACGGGCATGAACTTCCGTAGAGAGGAACAGGCTCAGGGTCGGGAGTTGTAAGGCTCCGGCGATACCGGAAAGAAACGCGATAAGCAAAAAAGCTGACGCGGTGATGTCGGGCAGCCGTCGCGGCGTACTGGCGGATGTATGCATGATGGTCTGGCAGAGTGAAAAATGAACAGAGCGGCGTATTCTACGCCTGCGGGACGTGAAAGGGGAAACCGTTTTCATTCCTTTTTCTTCAGCACGTTTTCAGCTGGCATCGCGCTGAATCTGAACTATAACCTTGTTGATGCGAAAATGTGCGTGACCTCTAAGAATCACACTGAGTTTTATGGACAATGCTTGCATAGATATTGGGAAAGACGCAGTATTTTTGAAACGTTTCAGTTGCGTGTTTTATGAAACGATTTTAATCACTCGGCCATTTTTTTCCCATAAAAGCTGAAACGATTCAAGTTTGGCAGGAGAGGAGAGCTATGTTCCAGTTGTCACAGCAAGATATTCATATAGGGGCGACCGCCGGCGACAAGCAGGAGGCCATCAAACAAGTGGCTGCCGCATTGACTGAAGCCGGTTGCGTCAGCGAAGGGTATGTTGAAGGAATGCTACAGCGTGAACTGCAAACCTCTACTTATCTGGGAAACGGTATCGCCATACCGCATGGAACGACGGATACACGCGATCTGGTTCGCAAAACGGGCATTCAGGTGTTTCAGTTTCCTAAAGGGATCGCCTGGGGAGACAACCAAACCGCTTATGTGGTTTTGGGGATCGCGGCCCGTTCTGACGAACATCTGGCGCTGCTGCGTCAGCTGACGCACGTGTTAAGCGATGACAGCGTAGCCGAACGTTTGGCGTCAACCACGTCGACGGAAGAGTTGCGCAGTTTGCTGATGGGCGAACAACAGGCCGCGGAGTTCCGCTTCGACGCCTCGCTGATTTCCCTGAACGTGGCGACGGATAATCTGATCACGCTGCAGGCGCTGAACGCGGGCAAACTGCAGCAGATTGGCGCCGTCGACGCGCGCTTCGTCAGCGATGTGGTGGCCAGCAAACCGCTGCATTTAGGTCACGGTATCTGGGTCAGCGACAGTCAGGAAGGTAATCTGATCAGCGCGTTGGCGGTCAGCCGTCCGCTGGAGTCTTTCGTTGCCGGTGACGAAAAAGTGGCGATGCTGCTAACGGTTTCTGCCGTCGACGACCAGGTTAATGCGCCGATTGATTACCTGAGCAAGCTGCTGAGTGCGGGTAAATCCGACAGCCTTCTCAGCGCTGACGCGCCGACGCTGCTGACTTTGTTGTCGAGCGAAGCCGCGGAAGAAAGCAACGCGCTGGTGGCGGAGTTCGTTATTCGTAACGAACACGGCCTGCATGCGCGTCCCGGCGCCACGCTGGTCAACGTCATCAAACAGTTTACGAGTGAAATCACCGTCGCCAACCTCGACGGAACGGGCAAACCGGCTAACGGCCGCAGCCTGATGAAAGTGGTGGCACTGGGCGTGAAGTCCGGCCATCGTCTACGTTTTACGGCCAATGGCAGCGACGCTGAAGCCGCGCTGAAAGCCATTGGTGAAGCTATTGCATCCGGATTAGGGGAGGGAGCATGAGCAGGAGAGTCGCGACCATTACGCTGAATCCGGCTTACGATTTAGTGGGGTACTGCCCGCAGGTCGAACGTGGGGAAGTCAACTTGGTCCAAACCGCAGGGCTGCACGCCGCGGGTAAAGGGATTAACGTCGCCAAAGTCCTGAAAGACTTGGGCATCGATGTGACGGTAGGCGGATTCCTGGGGAAAGATAATCAGGATGGATTTCAGCAGCTGTTCAGCGAGCTGGGGATCGCCAACCGTTTTCAGGTCGTCAACGGCCGCACGCGCATCAACGTCAAGCTGACGGAGCAGGACGGTGATGTTACCGACCTGAACTTCTCGGGCTTTGAAGTGACGCCGCAGGATTGGCAACGCTTCGTGAATGATTCGCTGAGCTGGCTAGGCCAGTTCGATATGGTGGCGGTCAGCGGTAGCCTGCCGGCTGGCGTCGACCCTGACGCTTTCACCGACTGGATGACTCGCCTGCGCAGCCAATGCCCGTGCATTATTTTCGACAGCAGCCGCGAAGCGCTGGTCGCCGGTCTGAAAGCGTCGCCGTGGTTGGTCAAACCCAACCGTCGCGAGCTGGAAATCTGGGCGGGCCGCAAATTGCCGACGCTGGAGGATGTTGTCGACGCCGCGCACGCGCTGCGTGAGCAGGGGATTGCTCACGTCGTCATTTCTCTGGGCGCGGAAGGCGCGCTGTGGGTCAACGCTTCCGGCGCCTGGCTGGCTAAGCCGCCGGCCTGCGATGTGATCAGCACCGTCGGCGCGGGCGACTCCATGGTCGGCGGCCTGATTTATGGTCTCCTGATGCGTGAATCCAGCGAGCATACGCTGCGTCTGGCGACGGCGGTGGCGGCACTGGCGGTCAGCCAGAGCAACGTTGGCGTAACGGACCGGCCGCAGCTTGCTGCGATGATGGCCCGCGTTGATTTGAAACCCTTCAATTAACAGCAGGAGAAGCACAATGAAAACGCTGCTGATATTCGATAAGTCGTTAGGAAGAGTCAAAAGCAGATTAGTGCATAACCAGCTTGGCGCCGCAGCGCCGAAAGCGGGACTCACGCTGACGGAGCAGCCTGCCGAGGCTGAACTGGTCATCGTGTTTGGCGGTCAACAGACAGACAGTACGCTGAACGGAAAAAACGCATTTCTCGCTGATGTCGGAGAAGCGCTGAGTCAGCCGGATGCGTTGCTGGAAAAAGCCAAGTCGGAAGCTACGCCTTATCAGGCGAGCGCAGCGGCAGCGGCGAAAGCGCCTTCCTCCGCGGCCTCGACTGGCGTGACCCGCGTTGTCGCCGTCACGGCCTGTCCGACCGGCGTCGCTCACACCTTTATGGCGGCGGAAGCCATCGAAACGGAAGCGAAGAAGCGCGGCTGGTGGGTCAAAGTGGAAACGCGCGGCTCCGTCGGCGCGGGCAACCCTATCACGCCCGAAGAGGTTGAACAGGCGGATGTGGTGATCGTCGCCGCCGATATCGAAGTCGACCTCAGCAAGTTCGCGGGCAAGAAAATGTACCGCACCTCAACCGGTCTGGCGCTGAAAAAAACCGCGCAGGAGCTGGATAAAGCGCTGGCGGAAGCCACCGTTTACCAGCCGTCTGGGCAGTCCCTGTCTCTTATACACATCTGACGCTGCCGACGAAGAGGA
>NZ_CAMKXG010000140.1 GCF_946477055.1 Lonsdalea britannica
CCTCACTATATCGACTTTTTTATAATTCATGTCTCCATAGAGCATCTATAAATGGTTTATTTAATTAATAAGTCGGTTGTCTTTACAGAAAAAGACAACTCCTTAGCATGGGTAAATCGCTCAGAAGAGGCCATATCTCTGAGTCTGCCTGTGGCAAAGCTTCTAAAAACGCTGCTTATTAATCCAGGAGTGACATTAAGTAAAGAGTACCTGCTTACGGAGGTTCTGGAGAAAAACGCTCTGGCACCGTCCATGAACAACTTAAACAACTATATTTCTTTATTGAGAAAATCTCTGCGTGAATATGATCTGGCTGAGATACTGATGACAGTACCTAAAGTCGGCATTATGTTTAATACGCTCGATATTGAGGTGACATGTGACGACTCACAGCAAAGTGCCGTTGTGGAAGTTTCGCCTCAACACACTGAAGTTCAGCGAATAAAATACAGAAAGCCACTTTTCTTTGTGGTAGGCGGGACGGCCCTGGTCTTAATTTTATTTTTTGCGTTTATCTTATCGACAGATTTCCCATACAGAGAAATTTTTAGAGACGCGAAGATAGTAAACTGCCAGTTTTTTTATCTGGATGATGACACGATCAGCGAGGGTTTTCCGGAAAAGTATCATTATCTCTGTAAAAATAATGTCAACCTTTACTATTTTTCCAGAAAAATAATCATACCTAAAATTGCGACCAGAGAAGAAATTATTGTTATTTCCTGTAAAAAAGAAGGGAAAAGGTGCTCAACGCATGTCTTCATCAACAATTAGAACTCCTTTGACTATCACTGCGGTGACTATATTGTTTTTGGTAATCACTCTGTCATCGTTATATTACTATTACCACGTTTACAAAAAACCATTAATGTGTCGGGGAGAAATAAGTTCCACCATTAAAAGTGGGCAGGATTCCATTGTTAAGAGCTATATCATCAATTTCTATTTAGGGGCCAGAGGAAAAGGTTCGATGGCCTTACACGGCATTTATATTGATGTAGACAAACCTGCGAATGTTTTAGAACGTACACTCACGTTCGATTACAGCTGGAATGGCAATTATCTCATTATGAAAAACACCGCCATGTTTAAGAATTTGGCCGATACCGCGCCCGACAATGCTACGCCTTATAGTAAGAATGAGGTCATCCGCTTCGAAATGCTGACGGATAAAGTCTACCTGGTCAGCGCCTTTCGCCCCACGTTCGCCTGCAACGTGCGTTAATGGCCCAAGCCCGTGGTCGCGCCCCTGCGGCCACGGCTTACTCCCTACCAACCCCGTCTGCTCATATCGAAAAATCAGGCGCAGCGCTTTAGCGTATTGGAAAGTAACTGACCGACCACGCCACGCCAGCGCATTTGTCACGACATAAACACCGCAGCGCATGAGAGGCGCAGAAGCAACACGTTCAGGAAACTTCGGGTTTACAGCACATTCACACTGTGCTGGAATCGCTTTCAATTTTCACCTGCCGGATAGCGATCCCTCCTTATGATACAAGCGCAACAGTTCGCGCAACAGGTGCTGGCGTGGTACGAACGTTTCGGACGTAAAACGCTGCCCTGGCAACTTGATAAAACGGCCTATCAGGTCTGGCTGTCTGAAGTCATGCTGCAACAGACGCAGGTCGCCACCGTTATTCCCTACTTTCAGCGTTTTATCGCTCGCTTCCCCGACGTACGCGCTCTGGCCGCCGCGCCCTTGGATGAGGTGCTGCACCTCTGGACCGGGCTTGGCTACTATGCCCGGGCACGCAACCTGCACAAAGCAGCGCAGGTCATCGCGGAACAGCACGGCGGCGAATTCCCCACCACGTTCGACGATATCGTCGCGCTGCCGGGCATTGGCCGTTCAACCGCAGGCGCGATCCTGTCTCTGGCTCAAGGTCAGCACTACCCGATTCTCGATGGCAACGTGAAGCGCGTGCTCGCACGCTGCTGCGCCGTCTCCGGCTGGCCGGGTAAAAAAGAGGTGGAGAATCGCCTGTGGAATATCAGTGAAACCGTTACGCCAGCGAAAGGTGTGGGCGCATTTAATCAGGCTATGATGGATTTGGGCGCGATGATCTGTACTCGCAGCCGCCCCAAATGTGAACTTTGTCCGCTCAACACCCAGTGTATCGCCTACGCTAACCACAACTGGGCGGATTATCCGGGCAAGAAACCCAAGCAGACGATTCCGGAGAAAAGCGCCTGGTTTGTGATGGTCCGGCAGCAACAGCGCGTCTGGCTGGAGCAGCGTCCGGCCGTAGGACTGTGGGGCGGATTATTCTGTTTTCCCCAGTTCGCGACCCAAGAGGAAGCGCATGCCTGGCTGCAACAGCGTGGGATGTCGCGAAGCGGACTGCAGCAAGGCATCGCGTTCCGACATACCTTCAGCCACTTTCATCTGGATATCGTCCCTCTGTTGCTGGATGTGTCCAGTCAGAGTGCCTGCATGGATGAAGGCGCCGGTCTCTGGTATAACTTAGCCCAGCCGCCATCTGTGGGGCTTGCGGCCCCGGTAGAACGCCTGCTGCAACAGTTGGCTCAGTCGCAGTCCGTCTTCGTAGACGTCTGCGCGCCAAATAACGAGGAATAAGCATGAGCAGAACGATTTTTTGTACTTTTTTACAACGTGAGGCCGAAGGCCAGGATTTTCAGCTGTATCCGGGCGAGCTGGGAAAACGCATTTATAACGAAATCTCCAAGGAAGCCTGGGGCCAGTGGCAAACCAAGCAGACGATGCTGATCAACGAGAAAAAGCTCAGCATGATGAACGTGGAAGACCGTAAGCTGCTGGAAGAAGAGATGACAAAGTTTCTTTTTGAAGGCAAGGACGTGCAAATCGACGGCTACACGCCGGAAGATCAGTAATCGCGCAGGGGCCTGCCGGCCCTGATAACTCACGCTCCCGACACGGCCTGATATGATGAAGAAACTGCTAGCTTTGCTGTGCATCGCTCCGCTGCTTATCTCTTGTTCCAGCAACAAAGGCAGCGAAGATGCCGAAGCCTATATTAAAGATACCAACGCCTTTGATATTTTGATGGGGCAATTCGCCAACAACATCGAAAACATCTGGGGCATCAACGAAGTGTTGATCGCCGGCCCCAAGGATTACGTTAAGTATTCCGACCAATACCTGACCCGTAGCCACGTCAACTTCGATGCCGGTACCATCACGATCGAAACCATCAACCCGACCAACTACGAAACCAGCCTCCGTCAGGCCATCGTCACCACCCTGTTGATGGGCGATGACGCCAGTAACACCGACCTGTATTCCGACGCCAACGATATTCAGATCAGCCGTGAGCCGTTGCTGTATGGTCAGGTGCTGGACAACACCAGCGAGCCTATCCGTTGGGAAGGTCGCGCCAGCAGCTTTGCGGATTATCTGATTCAGAACAAGCTGCAACGCCGTACCTCAGGCGTACACGTGATCTGGACCGTCACCATTCAGCTGGTGCCTAACCATCTGGACAAGCGTGCCCACAAATATCTCCCGCTGGTCCGTAAAGCCGCAGATCGCTATGGCATCGAGCCCTCCTTGATCCTGGCGATCATGCAGACCGAGTCGAGCTTCAACCCCTACGCCGTGAGCCATTCCGACGCATTGGGTCTGATGCAGGTCGTTCAGCACAGCGCAGGACGCGATGTCTTCAAGATGAAAGGGAAATGGGGACAGCCGAGCCGCAGCTATTTGTTCGATCCGGAAAACAATATCGATACCGGGGCGGCTTATCTGGCGATACTGAAGAATGTGTATCTGGCGGGTATCCAGAATCCGACGTCACAACGTTATGCCGTCATCACCGCCTATAACGGCGGCGCAGGCAGCGTGCTGCGTGTGTTCTCCAGCGACAAAGACGCCGCGGTGAGCGCCATTAACGGCATGTCTCCCAATGATGTCTACCAGACGCTGACGACCCGGCACCCTTCTCAGGAGTCTCGCCGCTATCTGTACAAGGTGAACTCGGCGCAGAGAAACTACCGTCGCTGATAACGCGATCCGAGCCTCCGGCCCCGCCGGAGGCTCGTCTGCGACAGGTTACCTTTACCGTGAGATCGCGGTATCCCGCTTTCGCCACGGTTCATGGTGCTACAGAAATGCCCGGTTTCCTGACGAATTTGCCGCCATAACCAACGGGAAATCCGCTTATAAGCAAATGCTATGCCCACACTATTGAATAGCGAAAATCACTACGGAAAACCGCAAAGCATCCTACATTCCACTATTTTTTTATAATCAAGCATGATTATTATCTTTATTTAATGCATTACTAACGCAGACAATTTTTGCCTAGGATGCCAAGAAAAGGTAGCATCGCAGACGTTTTTCAATTCCTGCCCCAGCATACCGCTATGGAATGGCGGTATATGCAAAGGCCGAGTTTTAACGGTTAACTTATTAAATAATATGTTATTTCTTTCTTATAAATGATAAGAAAAGGGATCTGGACGGGTAATGAATCAGCATAAAAGCAAAGACTCTGAACGCCATGCGGCCAAGCGACGCTGGCTCGATTCACATGAAGTGGGATACCACAAAACCATGGGTAACCGACAGGTACAGATGATCGCCATCGGCGGATCTATCGGTACCGGCCTGTTTTTAGGCGCGGGCGCTCGTTTACAGATGGCCGGCCCTTCTTTGGCTCTCGTTTATCTGGCTTGCGGTATTTTTTCCTTTTTCATTCTGCGCGCACTGGGCGAACTGGTGCTGCACCGTCCTACCAGCGGCAGCTTCGTCTCCTATGCGCGTGAGTTTCTCGGAGAGAAAGCCTCATACGTCGCGGGTTGGATGTATTTTCTGAACTGGGCAATGACCGGTATCGTCGATATCACCGCCGTAGCGCTCTACATGCATTACTGGGGAACATTTGCCGACGTGCCGCAATGGGTCTTCGCCCTCAGCGCACTGGGGCTCATCACCACCATGAACATGATTGGGGTGAAATGGTTTGCGGAAGCCGAGTTCTGGTTCGCGCTCGTCAAAGTCATCGCGATTTCGCTGTTCCTGATCGTGGGGACCATTTATCTCGGCACCGGGCTTGAACTCGACGGCAATCGCACCGGCTTCCATCTCATTACCGATAATGGCGGGCTTTTCCCGCACGGTATGCTGCCAGCGCTGGTGCTGATACAGGGCGTGATCTTCGCCTTTGCTGGGGTGGAACTGATTGGTACCGCCGCCGGTGAGTGTAAAGATCCCGAGAAAATGCTGCCTAAGGCGATCAACAGCGTGATCTGGCGCGTGGGTCTGTTCTACGTCGGCTCGGTGATTCTGCTGGTATGTCTGCTGCCGTGGAATGCTTATCAGGCAGGGCAAAGCCCGTTCGTGACGTTCTTCAGCAAGCTGGGCGTTCCCTACATCGGCACCATCATGAATATCGTGGTGCTGTCAGCGGCGCTGTCCAGCCTCAACTCAGGGCTGTACTCCACCGGACGTATTCTGCGTTCGCTGTCGCTGGGAGGCTCTGCGCCGAAATTCATGTCCAAAATGAGCGCGCAGTCCGTACCTTACGCCGGTATTTTGGTCACCGTCGGCATCCACGCCATCGGCGTGTTCCTGAACTACATCGTGCCATCGCAGGTGTTTGAGATCGTCTTGAACATTGCTTCGCTTGGCATCATCAGCTCCTGGGGCTTTATCATCGTCTGTCAGATGAAGCTGCGTCAGGCGATTAAAGCAGGGAAAGCCAAACCGATCAGCTTCAGAATGCCCGGCGCGCCGGTCACCTCTTGGCTGACGCTCGGATTCCTGCTGTCTGTGCTGGTACTGATGGCGTTCGATTATCCTAACGGCACCTACACCATCTCTACGCTGCCGCTGCTTGCCATCATGCTGACGATGGGCTGGTACAGCCTGCGCCGTCAAAAACAGGATGCAAATCTGGTCAAACAGGAGCATGAGCAGCCGCAGGAAGCGTCAAAACAGTAACGCTTTCTGACGCCTATCACCGGGGCTTTCGCCCCGGTTCATCCGGTCCTAGTTCGACACTACATGGGCGTATAACCGTTTACGCCCATCTTCTTCCGTCTCTGCATAGACGCCCTGCAACTCCGGCGCAAAGCCCGGCATGAGATTCAGACCGGCCTCCAGCGCCAGGAAATAACGCAGTACCGCCCCGCCCCACACTTCTCCCGGCACCACACATAGCACGCCCGGCGGATACGGCAGCGCGCCTTCAGCCGCGATACGCCCTTCGGCCTCATCAAGCGCAATCAGCTCGATCTCGCCACGAATGAAACGACTGTGCGCCTCCTGCGGCAACATCACCGCCGCCGGGAACTCCGCCTGACGGAACATCGCTTTTTGCAGACGTTTTACATCATGACGCGCGTAGAAATCATGCATTTCCTGACATAGCCGACGCAGCGTATAACCTTCATAACGCTGACGATGCTTCTGATACAGGCTCGGCAAAACGTCGCTCAGCGGGGCATCTTGCTCAATCAACTGCTCGAAACGCACCAGCGCCTGTACCAGATGCTGCATCTTGAGGCTATCTTCCGCCGGGGTCAGCAGGAACAGAATCGTATTCAGATCGCATTTTTCCGGGATGATGCCGTGTTCGCGCAGATAGTTAGCCAGAATGGTGGCTGGTATACCAAACGGCGTGTACTCACCGGTTTCCGCGTCAATACCCGGCGTGGTCAGCAGCAGCTTACATGGGTCGACAAAATACTGATCCTGCGCGTATCCCTCGAAGGCATGCCAGCGTTCTCCCGGCTCAAAGTGGAAGAAGCGGACATCCTGCGCCATCGCCTCTGTATCGTGATCCTGCCAAGGAATGCCACCTACCGAGGTTGGGACAAAAGGCGCAATCATGGAACAGACGTCAAGCAGCTGTTTGCGGGTTTCAATCCCCAGCTTCACGCACTCCTGCCACAGACGGCGGCCGCTTGCGCCCTCATGCATCTTGGCGTTGACATCCAGCGCGGCGAAAAGTGGATAGAACGGGCTCGTCGAAGCATGCAGCATGAAGGCATTGTTGAGACGCTTATGATTGCAAAAGCGCTTCTGCCCTTTGATGTGCGTGTCTTTTTTGTGGATCTGGGACGTCTGGGAGAATCCGGCCTGTTGCTTATGCACCGACTGCGTAACGAAGATCCCCGGATCGTTCTCATTGAGTTCGAGCAACAGCGGCGAGCACTGTTCCATCATCGGGATAAACTGTTCGTAGCCCACCCAGGCGGAGTCAAACAGGATGTAGTCGCATAGATGACCGATGCTGTCGACCACCTGACGCGCGTTATAGATGGTGCCGTCATAGGTGCCGAGCTGAATCACCGCCAGACGAAATGGCCGCGGCAGCTCCGCGCGCTCAGGGGCTACCACCCTGACCTGTTCACGCAGATAAGTCTCGTCGAAACAGTGTGCGTCAATGCCGCCAATCAAGCCGAACGGGTTCCGCGCCGTTTCGAGATACACCGGCGTTGCGCCCGCCTGAATCAGCGCACCGTGATGGTTGGACTTGTGGTTGTTACGGTCGAACAGCACCAGATCGCCCCGAGTCAGCAGCGCATTGGTGACGACTTTGTTCGCCGCCGAGGTGCCATTCAGTACAAAGTAGGTTTTGTCCGCATTGAAGACTTTGGCTGCGAACTTCTGAGCTTTTTTCGCGGCGCCTTCGTGGATCAGCAAATCGCCCAGTTTCACATCGGCGTTGCAGATATCCGAACGAAACAGGGTTTCGCCATAAAACTCATAGAACTGACGCCCGGCGGGATGCTTACGGAAAAACTGCCCACCCTGATGCCCCGGACACGCAAAGGTGGTGGTACCCATCTCGATATATTGGGTCAGCGTGTCGAAAAACGGCGGCAACAGCGCATCTTCATAAGCACGAGCCGCCTGCTCTAACTGAGCAGCATGATCGCCCGCGTCATCCAGGATCAGCCACTCACTGCCCGGCGGCAGCATTTCGAGACTGCCCTCTTCCGGCATACGCAGCACAAAGGCCGGAATAGAGAATCCCGTGTGATGTAACACAGACAAAATGCCGCTGTGAGCTTCTTCCGCGGAGACCACTACCGCAGCAATATCCGTAAAGTCGGTCTGACTCAGGGCCACTACCGGTCGTTCAGTGCTCAAACGGGCGGCAACCGCTGAATTAGCCGCAATTTTTAATTGTTTCATTTAACAAACCCAAACGATCAAGGATGAGTATACGTGCCCGAAAGACACAGCGCAGGGATGACGCGCCCAGCCGTTGCCGGTCGTGTTCCGCCAGCCAATACCTTCAAGTGTATGACTCATGCAGAAAACTGCCGGAACAAAGGGGAAACGGAGATCCGCTCCATCCGATAGACATCAGTAAAATCAGAGCGATAGCTCTATTTTTAATCATGCCTAACAGTGAGCGTCGACACGCCTCACCGCATAATGAAGGGAGATAAACTGGGGAAGGAAAGCGCTACAGCAGTGTGACCGGAGTCCCGGGACGTCATCAAAGTCATGGCGCTCAGCGTCCGCACCAAAAGCATTGAGTCCGACATATCAACGACCCTCGATGATCACAAATGAAAGGAAAGTCAAAAACCGGGCGATAATCGCACTATTCTTTATCAAATTCAAGAAAGCCCCTGCGGCATAAGTCATGAAAATCCGAGGGCGCCTTCCACGTGTGGCTTGCAGCGCTTCCAGACAGGGATATGACGCCATTGTTTGAAAATAGAGCAAGCAGCCGCCGCAAGGCAGAAACCCGTTGACGGCTCCGGTGATATACGGTTTAATGCGCCCCGTTGCCCGGATAGCTCAGTCGGTAGAGCAGGGGATTGAAAATCCCCGTGTCCTTGGTTCGATTCCGAGTCCGGGCACCACTTATTAAAGAAACCAGCCTATTGGCTGGTTTTTTGCTTTTTAGAGCACGGCATCAATTTCAAATTGATAGACTCCCCACCAAATCCCCTAACGTCACCATCAGCAACATCGGGTCTATTGGTGAAGGCTCAAACCCAACTCGTAGGTAAAATTCCCGCGCTTCATCAGATAGCGCATGAACCAGCATCCCGCGAATGCCGATAGTATCAGCAACCTGAATCACCCGTAGCCCAGCATCTCGTACCAATGCCCGGCCAACACCTTGACCATGCAATGACGTATCTACCGCCAGACGTCCCAGCACTACCACCGGGATGGGATCGGGCATATTGCGGCGAAAACGTCCGGGAGCGGCATTCGTTGCTACAGCGC
>NZ_CAMKXG010000141.1 GCF_946477055.1 Lonsdalea britannica
ATGTTACTCATCGGTTCATCGTCCTGTATCCCCCGTACTGCCGTTGTATGACATCAATACGCCGCTTATGGCGATGAAACAGACTGCGCTGATACAACGCGCCCGCTTCTCCCTGAATGCGGACGTCGCCGAAAAACCAGTCGCTTTTGACCGCCAACGCCTGCCGGATATTACTTTTGCCGGATTCCGGCAACTGCGGCAGCCCCACAAAAGCATCGACGTTCTGCCAGCCTTTAGCGGGACGCAGCGCCACTACGCGCGCGGCCTCCTCAGGACTAAATTTGCCCATCAGCATGGCGGATATCAGCGGCGCCTGTTGTTGCGTCAACGTATTGATATTGATGGAGAGCGTATCGACCGGCAGCACGCACACGTACGGCAGCAATCGGCGGTAGAGGTCCGCATCCACTCCGTTGATTGCCCGCAGCTCCGACACATCCGCCATCGGCTGATTCGCCGGCAGATAGCGCGAGTAGGCGTCGTCTTCGGCCCCGTTCTTACGCGGCTCGCGGTCTTCGTCCAGCCAGTCGCGAATAGCGGCGGTCACCGCATCGGCCCGCTCGCCTTTCTCGCCTAAAACCACCATTAACTGCCTGAAGACCTGCGCGGCGTAAGGCGTTTTTTCGGAGGCCTTCGCCGTCGAGATCGTGCCCGTCGCGACGGTGTTTTTAGGGCGCGGCTGCAGGGCGTTCAAGTTTAAACAGGTCGAGCCGTCATGAATCTGACCGACCATCTCCCGACCGTCGTCCAGCATCTGCCTGTCGACACGCGACCACGGCTGCCCGATGTGGGTAATTTTCGGCGAGTCTTGCCCATCACGCAGGAGCACGCTGCCCATCAACGCCTCCGCGCCCAGCGCGGTCCAACGAGCCTGCGTTCGGGTCAACAAGCTGTCGGTGCGCTGGTAGGCCGTGCCGGTATGCTCCGCCACCGACGTCGCCACAATAACCATCAGCGCCAGCATGAGCAGCACGACCAGCAACGCCATTCCCCGTTGTCGTTTCACTGGTTATCCTCCGCTACGCTGTCGCCGGACGAGGACGAAGCCGCATCAGAATCGGTCTCGTCAGACTGACCGCTCCCAATTTCTTCCAGCTCCCGGTCATTCTCTTTCGCCTCCGGATCTTCCTGCTGAGGCAGCAGGAACAGGCGCGTGATATCGCCGTAGTCGCGCAAATTGACCGTGACGGAAATCCCTTCCGGCAGCCGATCGGGGGCGTCCCAATGATCCTGCCAGCCCCCCTCGGAGAAAAAGCTCAGGGTAAAGCCGTTGACCTGTGTCAGCAGCGGACGGATCGCCATCTCCTGCTTGGGCACAGGCTGCGGAGAGTCGAAAAACAGACGCTCCAGCGTGCCATGACGCAGACGGTACCCGACTCGCTGTAGCTCGGAACGGGGCAGAATACCGAGTGGATTAAGCCAACCGCTACGCACGAAGCTGGCGGCGCCGTCTTCGCTTTCCATGCCATAACGCTGGGCCAATAACCCAGGCTCGGCGGCTTCGCTGCGTCGCGGCGTGATTTGGGTGAAATCGCGCTCCATCAGCGTAAAGGTGCGCTGTAACTCGTCGAGTCGGGCGCTTTTACGCGTCGACAGTTCGTCCTGACGCATCACCCCGTTCAGGACCGAGGAAACGCTGAGACTCAGCGCGGCAAAAACCACCAGCGCCAGCATCATCTCCAGCAGCGTGAACCCGCGCGAGGCGTTAATTCGCATCACCGTCGTCCTCTCCCGCCTGCGGTATATCGCTGCGTAATATCGCTGCTGGCGTGGCGTCATTACTACCGTGACGCACCTCAACCTCCACCGCGCGTACGCTGTCATTGCCGCTATCGATGCCCCGATAACGCCAATACCACGTCGATTCCGCGAACATCACGCTGCCGTCGGTCCATGAGGTCGACGGCCACTGTTTTTCCAGCCGCAGCGCCGTCAGCTGGTTTTCGGCGATCCAGACGGCGAAGGTTTTCTCTTCCAACCGCCCCAGCGTGCTGGCCTGCTGCGCGGTGGTCCTCAATATCGCGAGTCCCGCCAGTGCGAACACCACCAGTGCGACCAGAACTTCCAGCAGCGTCATGCCCCGTTGCTTCATCGCGCGTTGCCCTCAGGAGAAGCGCTGAGGATCGCCCCGTTAGCGTCGACCTCCAGCCAGGCGCTATCTCTTTCGCTTTGCTGAAACTCGAGGCGGAATGGCGTGATTTCGCCTCCCGGCAGGATCAGAAGGGTTGGCGACGCCTGTGATGAGGTCACGCCCGGATCGACCTCGCCGTCCTTCCACTGCGCGGTAAAAGCCAGCCGGATATCCGCAGGCAGCGTGGTGAGCGGCGAATCAGGCCGCCACTGATAGGCTTCCGGCGCGGAGGCATCCGTCGGCTCCAGCACCGCCAGCTGCCAGCTGCGCGGCGCGAGATAGAATCCCAGTACGCGATCGTTCTGTTGACTGTCGGCCACCGCGCGCTCCAGCTGCGCCCGAAAGCGCGCCATCTGCCACTGTGCATCCCTGGGCTTTGGCTGTGGGAACGCCATCATCACCAGCGTGGCCGAGACGCCGGCCAGCAGCACCACCAGCATCATTTCCAGCAGGGTGAAACCGCGCTGACGCATCACGGATTCGCGCTGTGCGCCCCGTTGCCGATATTCCAGTTGCCGATATCGTCTTCACTGTCCGGCATACCGTCCGGACCGTACGAGAATACGTCGATGCGACCGTGGTTGCCGGGGCTAAGCAATTGATAATCCGCGCCCCACGGGTCTTGCGGCAGACGGCGAATATAGCCATCCTGCGCGTAGTTGCGGGGTTCTGGCTGCGTGCTCGGCTTTTTCACCAGCGCAGACAGACCTTGCTCCGTGGTGGGATAGCGGCTGTTGTCCAGTTTGTACATATCAAGCGCACTCTCCAGCGCCACGATATCGCTGACGGCTTTCTGTCGATCGGCCTTTTCTTTGTTGCCCATCAGATTCGGCACCACCAGGCTGGCCAGTACGCCGAGAATAACGATCACCACCATGATTTCTAACAGGGTAAAACCCCGCTGACGTTGTTCCATTTTGTTGTTTCCTTTGACGTTATTCGAAATTACATACTCATGAGAGTGTTCAATTGCAGAATCGGCTGGAGAATGGCCAGCACGATGAAAAGCACAACCCCCGCCATCGTGACGACCAGCAGCGGTTCGAAAAGGCCCAGCGCCAACGTGACCTGAGCGCTGAATTCGCGATCCTGATTGTCCGCCGCGCGCGCCAGCATAGCGTCGAGATCGCCGCTGCGTTCGCCGCTGGCGATCATGTGCCGCATCATTGGGGGGAATAGCGATGTCTGCTGTAAAGCCTGATGCAGGCTGACGCCTTCGCGCACCGCTTCCGTCGCCTGTATCAGCCGTTGGCGGGCATCGTCATTGCTCAGCACGTCGCCGCTGATGCGCATCGCCTGTAACAGCGGCACGGCGCTGGCGTTCAGGATGCTGAGCGTGCGGGCATAGCGCGCGGTATTAAGCCCGCGCAGTACGCGCCCAACCACCGGCAGCCGCAGGAGAAGTCGATGGAAAGACAGCCGATATTTGTCCTGTCGCAGTAGCCAGCGACCAAGCAGCATCACCAGCGCCAACAGCAACAGCATCCACGGTCCGCCGAGACGTACCGCATCGCTGATGCCCATCAGCAGCCGCGTGGAAAAAGGCAGCGCCTGCTTCATGTGAACGAACTGGTCCACCACTTTAGGCACCACGGCGGAGAGCAAGATGCACACCACCGCGATGGCGACCAGCGTCAGGACGCAGGGATAAATCATCGCCTGTTGAATACGACTGCGCATCTGCTGGCGCTGCTCGGTGTAGTCCGCCAGCCGATTGAGGACGATATCCAGATGGCCGGAGGCTTCGCCCGCCGCGACCATCGCGCAGTACAACCGTTCGAAACTGCCGGGAAAGCTGCCAAGCGCCTCCGCCAGCGAATGTCCTTCGACGACTTTGGCCCGCACGGCTGCCATCAGCGTACGCAGCCCGGCTTTTTCGCTCTGCTCCGCCACCGCGGCCAGCGCTTCTTCCAGCGGCAGCGCCGCGGCGACCAGCGTCGCCAGCTGTCGCGTCAACAGGGCCAGATCGCTGGCCCCAATGCGTTGGGAGCGCCGTAACGTCAAGAACCCGGCGTCGCGAGAATGGCCCCCGTCGCGTTGCGGTTCCAGCGTCAGCGCCACCAGGCCTTTCTCTCGCAGCAGCTGTCTGGCCTGACGCGCCGAGTCGGCTTCCTGTACGCCGCGGCTGCGTTTTCCCTGCGCGTTCATCGCCTGATAGTGAAACAGCGCCATCTCATTCCGCCCTTGTCACACGCACCACCTCATCCCAGGTGGTGTTGCCCGCGATGACCTGCTGCAAGCCGCTCTGCCGCAGCGACCCCCAGCGTTCACCCAGGCGCTGCGCAATTTGCTGCTCGCCTTCCCGCTGGTGAATGGCCGTTCGAACGTCGTCGTCGATCGGCAGCAGTTCGTGGATCGAGGTCCGTCCGCGATAACCCGTTTCGTTACAGGCTGGACAGCCCCCGGCGCGATACAGCCGGGTGCCGGGCGCAATCCCCATCAGCTGGGCCTGTTCCGCGCTGACCGAGTAGGGCTGGCGGCAGTCCTGACACAGGGTTCGCACCAACCGCTGCGCCAACACGCCAAGCAGGGAGGTCGATAACAGAAACGGCTCCACGCCCATGTCCGTCAGGCGGGAAAGCGCGCCCAGCGCGCTGTTGGTATGCAGCGTCGACAGAACCAGATGCCCGGTCAGCGAGGCTTGCACGGCGATCTGCGCCGTCTCGCCATCGCGGATCTCCCCCACCAGCACAACGTCCGGGTCCTGACGAAGGATGGCGCGCAGCCCGCGCGCGAACGTCATGCCGACCTTGGTGTTCACCTGCGTCTGGGCGATACCATCCAGCTCATACTCAATAGGGTCTTCCACCGTCATGATGTTGCGTTCGGTGGCGTTGAGGCGACTCAGCGCCGCATACAACGTGGTGCTTTTCCCCGAGCCAGTCGGCCCGGTGACCAGAATGATGCCGTGCGGCCGGTGGATCAGTTCGTCTATCTCACGCTGATGCGCGGCGCTCATGCCCAACGCGGCCAGATCCAGCCGCACGCTGTCTTTGTCCAGCAAGCGCAGCACCACGCGTTCACCGTAGTTGGAGGGCAACGTTGAGACGCGCACGTCGATGGCGCGGCCGCCGATGCGCAGCACCATGCGCCCATCCTGAGGCACGCGCTTTTCAGCGATATCCAGCTTCGCCATGACTTTGATGCGGGAGACCAATAGCGGGGCCAGTTGACGCGGAGGACGCAGGATTTCCCGCAGCACGCCGTCAATTCGGAAGCGGATCAGCAGGTTACGCTCGTAGGTTTCGATATGGATATCGGAGGCTTTATGCTTGATCGCCTCCGTCAGCATGGCGTTGATCAGGCGGATGATGGGGGCGTCGTCGTCCGCATCCAGCAGATCGTCGCTGTCCGGCAGCTCTTCGGCCAGCGTGTAGAAGTCGATATCGTTGCCGATGTCTTCCATCAGCTGCTGCGCGGCGGCGGAGTCACGCTGGTAGTGCTGCACCAACGCCCGCTCAAATTCCGCTTCGCTGAGGCGGCTCACGCTTAACGAAACGCCCGCCACGCGTCGGGCTTCTAAAAAAGCGTCGGGCTGCGTTTCGGCCACGCAGAAAACCTGCGCCGCTGCCTGACCGTGCTCTTCCTGCAACAGCAGTATTTTATGGGTGCGGGCATAGGCGAACGGCAGGACCGGGTGAAGCCCAGGCGCCGCTGCGTCCTGCACGCTCATCGCCCCTCCCGGGCATAGAACGACGAGATGGCCGCCTGCACCTGACGGAACACCATCGTGTCTCCGCCCGCAGGCAAACGTAGCGTGTCGTTATCCAGCACCGCGCCGCTGGCGCGCGTGGCGCCACGCTGTTGCTGCTGTTCATCGTTGAAGGTGCGGTATTTGTTTATCGTCGCCGTTTGGTACTGCATGCCGTCACGGATAATGGTCGGACGGAGAAACAGCATCAGGTTACGCTTGGTCACCTGACGGCTTTTGGAGCGGAACAAATTGCCAATCACCGGGATGTCGCCAAGGAACGGCACCTTGCTGTCCGTTTCCAGCGTGGTCTTGTCGAGCAGACCGCCGACCACCACGGTTTCGCCGCTTCCGACCAATACCGCGTTGTTGACGGTGCGGGTGTTGAACGTTGCGCCCAGACTGCTGGTGCTGCTCGACGAGGAGTCCGCCACGCTGGACACCTCCTGCGCGATCTGCAGCAGCACGGAGTCCCCTTCGTTGATCTGCGGTTTGACCTTCAGCTTGATACCGACGGTTTTACGCTCCACGGTGGTAAAAATGTTGTCCGCCGAGGTGGTTTGAGAGCCTGACAGCACCGGCACTTCCTGACCGACGTTGAAGGTGGCTTCCATGTTGTCCAGCGTGACGATGCTGGGCGTCGCCAGCACGTCGTTTTTCGAGTTGCTGGACAGCGCCGTCAGCAGCATCGACCAGTTGCCCTGATAAAATCCGGCGGCAATCCCGCTGAAGCTGCTGAGCACGCTGGAGTAGCTGCTGGTCAGCGTGCCGTCGGCGCGATACTGATCTGAGCCGACCATCGCCGTTGAAATCGGCATTCCCGTGCTGGTGAACTGCGTCATGCCCGCCCGTTTGTTGGCCCACTGGATGCCAAGATTCAACCCGTCCGCATCCTGCACTTCGGCGATGATCGCCTCCACCAGCACCTGAGGACGACGGATATCCAGCTGGTCGATGACCTGTTCCAAATCACTCATGATGTCGGGCGGCGCGGTGATAATCAGCGCGTTGGTCTGGTCGTGCGCGCGGATGGTGACCTCTTTCCCCTGAATCATGATCGTCTTGCCGCCGGAGCTGCCGCTAGAGCTGAACGCCGAACCAAAACCGAGGCTACTACTGTTGTTGGACGACGCGCTGTCCTCGCTATTGGAGGAAGACGACGAGGAGGAACTGCTGCTGCCGCTGTTCTGGGTGCTGTGCGAGGTGCTGGGCGTGCTTGAACTATTACGGCTGCCGCTGGTGCCGCTTCCCGCCAGCACTTCCAGCAGCTCCACCGCCTTGGCGTATTTGAGGTAGATGACCTTGGTGCCGCCCTGCACGACCTGCTTGCGGTCGAGCTGGCGAATCATCTGTACCGCGCGCTGACGCGACTTTTCTTCGCCGCTGACGATAACCGAATTGGTCCGGCTGTCCGCGACCACATTCGCCAACACGCTGCTTGGTAGCGCGTTTTTCTCATCGGTTTTATTGAGGTTGTTCACCAGCTTGACCATATCGTCCGCCGAGGCGAAGTTGAGCGGAACCGTGGTCATGTCCCGGCCACCGATTTTCTCCACCCGCGCGACGATCTCGAGCATGTGCTTCACTACCGCCGCGCGGCCCGTCATCAGCAGCGTGTTGGACGGTTCATAATGCACCACGCTCCCTGCCCCGGCGCTATCGTTCAGCTGGCGCAACAACGGTGCGAGGTCGCGCGCGGCGACATTATTCAGCGCTACCACCCGGGTCACGATTTCATCGCCATGACCCGGCTTTTCATCGCTGGCCAGCGGGATGGCGGCGGTTTTCGCATCTTTGGCCCGCACGACCTTCAGCACGCCGTTGTCCTGTGGCACGACAGAAAACCCGTAGACGTCCAGTACGCTCAGGAAGAACTGGTAATACTGCTGTTCGTTCATCATGTCGTAGCTGCGGACGGTAATGGTGCCGCGCACGCTGGGGTCGATGATGACGGTTTTATTGAGGTTTTTACTGACGGTGTTGATGAATTCCTGAATGTCTGTGCCTTTAAAACTGGCCGAGAATTCAGCGCTCCAGCACCAGCACGACGCCAACAGCAGCGAACCAATAGCCGCTCGCTCCCATCGCTTGATCACTCCTTTGCTCAGCACGTTACTCTTCGCCCCCAATTTCCATGTAGATATCTTGTTGTTGCCCTTCCCGTTCGACGGTCAGGGTAAAGGTGTGAATTTCCGGTATCCGCTCCATGGCGGTTTTCGCCTGCGCTTCATCACGCAAATCCAGCCCGTTCAGGGCGATGACCACATCGCGCTCCTGCAGCCCGACCCGGTAAAAGACGTCGGGATGCCGACCCGGCGAGATGCGGTATCCGCTTAATTTGTTGTCGTTGATCAGCGGCGAGAGCTCAAGGTAGTCGCTAATCGGCGATGAAGGCCGCGGCTGGAGCTGCTGCAAAGCGGCCGTGTCGGTCTGGGTCTCTTCACCGCCGGACTGTTCGTACAATCGCAGAACCTCGTGTCGCCCCTGATAGAGCAGAACCACGCTGTCGGCGTGGATCGCCACCAGTTTGGCGTCGTCGTAGGGCAGAGATTCGTTGGTGCTACAGCTAAACTGTTGGTTATCTTTGCTGAAGATAGCGATTGAATGCGCGGCGTCCTGACTAAGCAGTACGCCCGTCAGCGCCAGGTGCAAGGAAGACAGCGGCAGCGCATCGGGACGCTCGGCGTCCAGCTCGGGAGCCTCGGCTTTTTCGGGTACAACGCCAAACAGCGAGAAGTCGGATGGGATCTCAGGAGAGGAAGATGGCGGAGGTGTCGCCGGTCGCGCGACAGCCGGCAGCGGCGCCGGATCACGATGTTGAAACAACGATGCCATCTGCAGAACGGTCAACAGCAGAAACAGCGCCAGCAGGCCCCGTCTGAGCGTCCGTGACGTCAACGATGGCAATTTTACTTTATCCATGAGAAACATTATCCCTATGCCCCCGGCAACGATGCTCTGCCGATCCATCAAAGCCATTTCGGCCCTGTCGTCACCCCTCAGGCTATCCATTCCCCCGAGAAAAAAACGGGTATATGATGCCACGAACAGCCGAATTAAGGAACGCCCCTCTTAGCGTCCCCCCTCGCGATATCAGGGTGTTAACGTCGAAATGCGAACCTTCGCGCAACGCTGGCGCTCGGCACATCCAAAGCGAGTCAGAAAGGACGCGACTGAATGATATTTAAGGAAAAAATGTGGACAGCACACCGGAAGTAACCTCATC
>NZ_CAMKXG010000142.1 GCF_946477055.1 Lonsdalea britannica
CGTTGTCGCCGCCAACGATGGCCGCGCCAAATGCGGTCGCAGGCGCAGACTCGCCGCGCACCGACAATGCCGGCATATCCAGGTTCACCGTCCACTTAACAGCGCCGTCAGCTTCGTTCAGTGCCTGCAGCATACCATTGCTAGTGTGTACCAGCACTACGCCATCGCTGATAACCGGGTGGGAAGTGACTTCCCCGGCGACCGGCGTCTCCCAGACCTGAGAGCCGTCGTCAGCATTCAGAGCGAACATCTTCGCTCTTTCGCTGCCGACGTAAACGTGATTCCCGGCAACCGAGACGCCGCCGGACAACAGTGCCGGACGGTTCGCCGACAGCAGACCCGTTTTCTCAGACAGGTCCGCCTTCCATTTTTCTTCGCCGTTGCTCAAATCCAGCGCTTTAACCGTACCGCGACGGTCGGCGGCATAAACACGGCTGTCCTGCCAGGCCGGACGCAGATTGGAATAGAAATCACCGATACCGCTGCCGATTGAACGACTCCAGACTTTAGTCGGCGTGAACTGGTTCTCTACCTGCGGCAGAGGAGACATTTTAACAACGTCTTCTTCACGGTCGAATAGCGAACAGCCGCTCAGCAGGGCAGTTGAAACCAGTCCTACCAAAAGTGTTTTACGCAATTGCATGGAATTCCTCTTAGCTGGACAGGTTGTTCAGTTTCATTCGTAACAGGGCCTGCAGCCCCTGAGGAGGCTGAGACTCAATGCCTTTGTCGTACGCATCACGCGCACCCTGATTATCACCTTTGCTGACCAGAACGTCGCCGCGAACGTCTGCAACCATAGCGGCCCAGCCTTCGGTTTTGATGGCATCCAGCGTTTTCAGCGCGTCATCCGCTTTGTTCTGCGCGAGCTGCACACGCGCCAGACGCAGGTTGATCAGCGTTTGCAGATCGGCGTTATTGCTCTGAGAGAGCGCTTGAGTCAGCTGCTGCTCTGCTTTAGCGAAGTCTTTCAGCTCAGCATAGTGAGCCGCCAGCTCCATAGAGGCGAGCGCGCCGTAGTTGTTCTTGTTGCTGGCAGCAAACGCTTCCACCGCCGTGGTGCCCTTACCTGCCGTCAGCGTTTCACTGGCCTGCTGATAGGCCGACGATGTTGCCATCGCGCTGTTGTCCTCATGGCTCTGCCAGAAGCGCCAACCGACCAGCGCTCCTATCCCCAGGACCACACCGACAGCCAACGCCTTTCCGTTTTCTCTCAGGAAACGTCGCAGCGCATCAACCTGTTCATTCTCTGTGGTATAGACTTCCACGGTGTCTTTCTCCTCAATCCAGTAGCGTCGTCAGCCGGGCTGCAACGTCAGCCTGCGCCAGAGTTTCTTGTTCGCCGCTGGACAAGTTTTTCACCACTGCCTGTCCTGCCGCGACTTCATTTTCGCCTAGCACCAGAGCGACACGCGCCCCGCTTTTATCCGCACGAGCAAACTGCTTTTTAAAGTTGCCGCCGCCGAAGTTGGTCATCAGCTTCAACCCAGGCAGCGCGTCACGCAGCGACTCCGCCAGCAACATAGCCGCGCTCTGCGTTCCCGCACCGGAAGAAATGACGTAAACGTCCACGCCCGGTAGCGCTTTGTACTCTGGATTGACCGTCTGAACCAGCAGTACCAAACGCTCTAAGCCCATCGCGAAACCGACCGCAGGCGTGCTGGAACCGCCCAGCTGTTCCACCATGCCATCGTAGCGTCCACCGCCGCACACTGTGCCCTGTGAACCGAGGCTGGAGGTCACCCATTCGAAGACGGTGCGGTTGTAATAATCCAGCCCACGGACCAGGCGCGGATTAACCTTATATGGGATGCTCGCCTGCGTTAAAAGTTCACACAGGCCGTCAAAATGCTCGCGCGACTCGTCATCGAGGTAATCCGTCAGGACCGGCGCGTCGTTTAACAGCGTCTGCACATCGCGATTTTTGGAATCCAGTACGCGCAGCGGATTGGTGTACATACGACGTTTGCAGTCTTCGTCCAGGACATCCTGATGCTGTTCCAGAAACGCAATCAGCGCCTCGCGGTAGCGCGCACGCGCTTCCAGCGAGCCAATGGAGTTCAGTTCCAGCGAAACGTGTTCGGCGATGCCCAGCTCACGCCACCAGCGCGCGGTCATCATGATCATTTCGGCATCGATATCCGGGCCTTTCAGACCGAAAACTTCACAACCGAGCTGATGGAACTGACGATAGCGGCCTTTCTGCGGACGTTCGTGACGGAACATCGGGCCCGAGTACCACAGACGCTGTTCCTGATTGTAGAGGATGCCGTGCTCAATGCCTGCGCGGACGCAGCTTGCCGTGTTCTCAGGGCGCAGCGTCAGGCTATCGCCGTTACGGTCCTCGAACGTGTACATCTCTTTTTCTACGACGTCGGTGACTTCACCGATAGCGCGCTTGAACAGAGAAGTCTGCTCAACGATAGGCGTGCGAATCTCGCTATAACCATAGCTGGCAAGCACCTGTTTCAGGCTGCCTTCAATACGTTGCCATAAAGCCGTATCGGCCGGCAGGTAGTCGTTCATGCCTCGGATGGCTTGGATATTTTTTGCCACGTCAGTTCTCTAATCCGTTTTCTCGAAAATAGGCCCGATTATAGGGGGAACGGCACTGCGGCATCAATGCGCGACCGTCGCCGTCGGGTTGGGAAGCTGTCGACGAGGCGGCATCTTGTGCGATGCCGCCACAGTCATTACTTATCGACCACGTTGATGGTGATGCGGTTACTCTCGTTCAACATCGCCGCTTTGGCGCGGATCTTCGACTCCAGCTGGTCGATCATCTGTTCGTTGTCGAATCGCTCACGCTGGCGAACGCCGTCTTCATAAAAACCGCTTTTCTTGTTGCCGCCGGTCACGCCCAGCGTCGATACCAGCGCTTCGCCCGGCCCGTTAACCACGCAGCCGATGATCGATACATCCATCGGCGTGATGATATCTTCCAGCCGCTGTTCCAGCGCGTTAACGGTGCCAATCACGTCGAACTCCTGACGCGAGCAGGTCGGGCAGGCAATAAAGTTGATGCCACGCGCGCGAATACGCAGCGACTTCAAAATATCAAAACCGACTTTCACTTCTTCGACCGGGTCGGCCGCCAGCGAGATGCGCAGCGTATCGCCAATCCCTTCGGAGAGCAGCAGGCCCAGACCAATGGCGGACTTCACCGACCCACTCCGTGCGCCGCCAGCTTCGGTGATACCGAGATGCAGCGGCTGATCGATGCGGGAGGCCAGCAAGCGGTAGGACTGGACAGCCAGGAAGACGTCGGAGGCCTTCACGCTGACTTTGAACTGGTCGAAGTTAAGCCGGTCGAGAATGTCGACGTGACGCATAGCGGATTCCAGCAGCGCTTCCGGCGTTGGCTCACCGTACTTTTCCTGCAGATCCTTTTCCAGCGAACCAGCGTTGACGCCGATACGAATCGGGATGTTGTTGTCCCGTGCGCAGTCCACGACAGAGCGAATGCGCTCTTCGTTGCCGATATTACCGGGGTTGATGCGTAAGCAATCCACGCCGTATTCAGCGACTTTCAGCGCGATGCGATAGTCAAAATGAATATCCGCTACCAGCGGCACGTTCACCTGTTGTTTGATCAGCTTGAATGCCTCGGCGGCATCCATCGTGGGGACGGAAACGCGAACGATGTCGACGCCCACGCGCTCCAACGCTTTGATTTGATTTACCGTTGCTTCAACATTCGTTGTGCGGGTGTTCGTCATCGACTGCACCGCGATCGGCGCACCGTCACCGACGGGCACCTTACCAACGTAAATGCGCTTTGATTTGCGACGGGTTATGGGTGCGGGGTTATTCACAACTTCACCTCCAAAATGCCGCTACCGGCCGGAAAATTACTGGCCGGCCAGCGTTAAACGTGCAACCTGATTGCTTTTGACGTACTGACTCAAATCCACCGGTTTACCCTGATACTGAATATGTACAGCAGCAGGCGCGCCGATTTTGAGTCGATAAGGAGGTTGTCCGCTCAGATTCAGCGAACCGCCGTTGCGTTGCATACCGCTGAACAGTTTTTTGCCGGTGCTATCCACCACTTCCAGCCAGCAGTCAGCAGAGAACGACATGGCTAATGCGTTAGACGCTGGAGCGGAAGGCGCCGGAGTCTCAACGGCCGGAGCCGCCGAAGAAGATGGCGCTGGAGAAGGTTGAGCCGGGGATGCCGTCTGCGAAGGAGCAGGCGTGACAGGAGCCACAGGCACAGGCGCATTGGTCGCCGCTGGCGTGGACGCCGCCGAGGAAGCGTCGGCAGGCGGCGTCACCTCGGGAGTGGTCGCCCCCGTGGCGCTATCGTCCGGGACAACCGGGTCCGGTTCGCCATTTCCTAAATCCAGCGGTTGTCCATCTTGCGAAGTCTGCGTAGCGTTCGCATGATCGACCATAGAATTGATTTCCTGCTGCTGCGCCTGATGATTCTGCCACCACCAGGCGACCGTTAACCCCAATACCCCCAGCAAAATGATCCAGGTAAAGGTCATCAGCCAGCCGTCGCGCTTTTTACGACTTTTGCCCAGCGCGAGGTGCTGCATAGGGGAAACGTTAGAGGTACGACTCGGCACCACGTGTTTTTCCAGCATCGGCAGCAGCTCATCTTCGGGCAGATGCACCAGCTTGGCATAAGAACGGATATATCCACGCAGGAATGTCGGCGCAAGGCCGGCAGGCGTGTTGTCTTCTTCAATCTCGCGAACGGTGGAGACTTTAAGGCACAACCTTTCCGCGACGACTTGCTGCGACAACCCTAAGCTTTCACGCGCCTGACGCAGTCGTTCCCCAGGAGTGGCTATGGGTGATGCTGTTTTATCTTGATTGGCTTCAGTATTCATTAGCTAAGAACTGCTGGTACTGTTTAGATTGTGGAAAACTTCGCGCCAACATCGCACCGTAACGCATCGCGTCATCGGTATCCCCCGCCAGCGCGGCGAAACGAATCTGTAGCCATAAACTTTCGGCACTCGCCGGAAATTTCGGCTGATAAATATTCAAGAGCACCCGCGTTTGTTGTGGATGACCGGCATGCATACGATGCTCGGCTTCCGCGAGTAGGCGTCGACCTTTGCGAGGGTCGTAGTTCAGCGCCCGACGAAGTCGTTGCTTCGCCTCATCAGACTGCCCTGCGTCTAAAAAACAATAACCGGCGTTTTCCAGAGCATCGGCAACCTGCGGATAATCTGCGAGCTGCGTTGCGCGGCTAAACTGTTGTTGCGCCGTTACATACTGCCCTAAACCACACAGAAACGCACCGTAATTATTCATTACGCTCCCGTTCGAAGGGCTCTGTCGCAACAACTGCTGATAACGTTTTTCAGCCGCTGCATTTTCACCAATTTGCTGTTCGTATAGCGCCATACCCAATTGGGTACGGTAGTCATCCGGGGCCGCTTTCAAGGCGCTGAGCAGGTTGCTGTGCGCGACGTCAAACTGTCCGCGCTCCAGATAGGCCAACCCCAGTTGCAAACGCGTCTGCGCCTGCGGCGAGAGTGAGTCTGTTTCTGCGGTGCTCACGCACCCGCCGATCATCACACATAACACGGCCAAACTACGCCACCACCGTCCCTGCCGCCGTGAATTCATCGCTGACTATCCTTAGCCATTGTCTCTCGCCGAAGGCCGGCGGCCCCGGTTATATGAGTCCGCCGTTACCACAGCATAGTATGATAAGCCCCTGAAATGTATTTATCATCAGTCCGGCCCTCTCGGGCCGACCACGATCATACACTTTTAACGGCTATCGTATCCTTGACCATTTTTTTCTTCATCGTGCGCTTGGTACGGTCAACGACTTCCCCGGCCAACTGTCCACAGGCCGCATCAATGTCGTCGCCGCGCGTTTTACGAACGATGGTGGTGAAACCATATTCCATCAGTACCTTGGAGAAACGGTCAACGCGGCTGTTGGAACTGCGCCCATACGGTGCGCCCGGGAACGGGTTCCACGGGATCAGGTTGATCTTGCACGGCGTATCTTTCAGGCATTCCGCCAACTCATGCGCGTGTTCCGTACCGTCGTTGATGTGATCCAACATGACGTATTCGATGGTGACACGTCCCTGATTAGCGTTGGATTTATCCAGGTAACGCCGTACTGCCGACAAAAAGGTTTCGATATTATATTTTTTGTTAATCGGCATGATTTCATTACGAATTTCATCGTTCGGCGCGTGCAAAGAAATAGCCAGTGCGACGTCGATCATGTCGCCCAGCTTATCCAACGCAGGCACGACGCCGGAAGTCGACAACGTCACACGACGTTTAGACAAACCGAAGCCGAAATCGTCCAGCATGATTTCCATCGCAGGCACCACGTTGGTCAGGTTCAGCAGCGGTTCGCCCATGCCCATCATGACAACGTTAGTGATAGGACGCTGCCCGGTGACTTTAGCCGCGCCGATAATTTTCGCCGCGCGCCATACCTGACCGATGATTTCAGAAACGCGCAGGTTACGGTTGAACCCTTGCTGCGCCGTCGAGCAAAACTTGCACTCCAACGCACACCCTACCTGAGAAGATACGCACAGCGTCGCGCGTTCCTCTTCCGGGATGTAGACCGTTTCCACACGCTGGCCGTCGACCAAAATAGCCCACTTGATCGTGCCATCAGAGGAGCGCTGCTCATCGACCACGACAGGCGCGCGAATTTCAGCGATCTCCTGCAATTTGGTGCGTAACACCTTATTGATGTCGGTCATTTCGTTAAAATCATCACAGCAGTAGTGATAAATCCACTTCATGACCTGATCGGCACGAAACGGCTTTTCCCCCATTGAGGCGAAAAAGGCGCGCATTTGCTGACGGTTAAGATCCAGCAGGTTGATTTTTTCAGTGCCCGTCGGCTTAACGGCAATAGCGTCAGACTCGGTGGCGATCGGGGATACGGTTTGCTCAGACATATTGACTCATGGCCTCGTTGTTACACGTTATGGCTCGAAAGAAGTGATAAGGGATAAAGAAACGCCCCGGCCGAGCGCCTGCTCGTTCCGGGGCGCGGCATTGTACAAAGTTTAATACGGAGGTGCCAGCGCCACTCCGCTTTTAATTCTTTGCCTTAGCTCAACGGGTGCGTGCGCACACCTCGTCCGCGCTGAAGAAGTAGGCGATTTCGCGTTCGGCTGACGCCAGAGAATCAGAACCATGCACCGCATTTTCAGTCATGCTGTCTGCGTAGTCCGCACGCAGCGTCCCCGCCAGCGCATTCTCGGGATTCGTCGCGCCCATCAGGTCACGGTGACGCTGAACGGCATTTTCGCCTTCCAATACCTGAACCAGGATGGGGCCGGAAGTCATGAATGTCACCAGACCGTCAAAGAAAGGTTTGCCCTGATGCTCAGCGTAAAAGCCTTCGGCCTGTTCGCGAGTCAAATGAAGCATTTTGGCAGCGACAATGTTGAAGCCTGCACTTTCAAAGCGGTTATAGATAGCGCCAATCACATTCTTGGCGACCGCATTGGGCTTAATGATAGAAAAAGTACGTTCTACCGTCATAGTGACCTCGTTTGATAACTGTCTGATAACTGCCGGTTAATAAATTATGATCCCGGCACCGTAAAGTGGCGCAGATTATAGGGTTGCACCTCCATCTTGCCTACGGTCAAATAACATTTTTTTAAAATAACGTTATCTTATCGTCCTTTTCTTATCATTATAACGCTGAATCCCTGTGTGGCACCCCCTCTCTGTCCAACCTGCGAGACGGATGGCAAACATATACGCGCGTTTCATCTGTTTCATCCCTGTGTTCCGGTAACGCTCGCACTCCTGAAATAGAGTGCGCCGAAACTGGCGTTAGAGGCAGGATTGCGCTTGTCCGCTCTTAAAAAATCGCTGACAATTCAATCCTCATCTTATTCCGGGCTGCGTTGACAGCCCGCTCGGGAGGTCTCATGTCTGTATCCAGTTCCGACATCTTTGTTACCGCCACCTGGCTGAATTCGCATCTGAACGACGCTGATATCACGTTGCTTGATGCGCGGATGCTGCCACCTGGCGACACCACGCGGGATATTCAGGCCGAATATGAGGCCGAACACCTGCCGGGGGCGGCGTTTTTCGATATCGAAACGCTGTCAGACGCGACGTCGCCTCTACCGCACATGATGCCGGACAGCGCGTCCTTCGCTCAGGCGATGGGAGCGCTAGGCGTCAGCGAAGGACAGCACTGCGTCATTTATGACGAAGGCAACCTGTTTTCCGCCCCTCGCGCCTGGTGGATGCTGAGAACCTTTGGCGTGACAAAGGTTTCTATTCTGGCTGGCGGCCTGGCCGAATGGAAACACCAGCAACTGCCTCTGGAGCAAGGAAACAACGGTCATCCGACAAGCACCTTCAAGGCTCGACTTGACGCCGGAGTAATCTGTCAGGCCGAAGTGGTGCTAGCTATCACCCGCGATCATTCCGCTCAAATCGTCGATGCTCGTCCGGCACCGCGTTTCGCGGGGGAAGCGGATGAACCCCGTCCGGGACTGCGTCGCGGCCATATCCCCGGCAGCGTTAACGTACCCTGGAACGAACTGGTGGCAAACGGCGCGCTGAAAGCCCCAGAAGAGCTGGCCGCTGTATTCGAGCAAAAGGGAATTGATATCCAGCGCCCTATCGTCGCCAGCTGTGGCTCCGGCGTAACAGCCGCCGTGGTCGTGTTAGCGCTGTATGTGCTGAACGCCCCTCAAGTCAAACTGTATGACGGTTCCTGGGGGGAATGGGGAGGCCGAGATGACCTGCCCGTTGAAACCACGGTGACTCGCTGACGCCAACCGGTTTGCCACCGACACGAGCCCAGTAAAAACGGCCACGTCATGTGGCCGTTATGGAATTCGTCATGACTGATGTTGCGCCTCTATGGGGACTCATAGCGTCAGGTTCATAGACGGCAGTGACAGCACTGTCCGCAATCGTAATTCATCACGATGCGCATCCAACGGCCACAGGCTCATCCGGCGAGCCATTACGCTTTTGGCTTTTGGCTTTTGGCTTTTGGCTTTTGGCTTTTGGCTTTTGGCTTTT
>NZ_CAMKXG010000143.1 GCF_946477055.1 Lonsdalea britannica
GGTCGGGCGGCCAGCGCCCGCGCTGGCCGCCAGACCACTCTCCGGGGTAGCGTGAGAGAATCATCTCGGGATCGTCAAAACCCACGGAGAGCAGCAGGGCGTGAAGCGGCTGCTGATGAGCGAGATCGGTTGACTGCATGGCCATTCGCAGCTGTTTCTCCACCGTAACCAGCGGATTGAGCGCCGTCGAGGCGTCTTGAAATAGGGCGGCGGGACGGCACCGGGCAGGACGCCGTTGTACCGGACGATGGGCGATCTCTTCGCCGCAGAATAGAATGCTGCCGCTAACCTGGGTAGTGGCGGGGAGTGCGCCCAGCAGCGCACGGGCGGTGAGCGATTTTCCGGAGCCGGAGGCCCCCAGTAAGCCGACGCGTTCGCCAGCCGCAAGGGAAAAGCTGATGTCGTGAACTTTTGTCTGGCCCTGGATCGCTAACTGCAGGTGGGTAACTTCAAGCACAAGGCGGACTCATATAGGTGGCTATTGATATGTGATAACATAACAATAATAACATCAAAAATAAAGTTGTTGCGGGCCCTGCGCCGGATTGCCGGAGGGTGATTCTGAAGGTGGCGAGTTGAATAAAATCAGCCAGCGCGGGTGCGGCTGGCTGAAGAGGGGTCAGTTGTTGACGGTTTGCTTGTGAAACAGCTCGCGGAATACAGGATAAATATCGTCCTGATCGCGAATGTGCTGCATGGCGAAGTTCTCGTACTTTTCCTGCAGGCGTTCATATTCACGCCATAATGTTTGATGAGAACGCCGCGTGATCTCGATGTAGCTGTAGTAGCGCACGAACGGAAGTAGATGACTGGCCAGCAAATCGTGGCATAGCGGTGAGTCATCCGCCCAGTTATCGCCGTCCGACGCCTGCGCGGCATAGATGTTCCACAGCGCGGGGTCGTAGCGTTCCTTGACGACTTCCTCCATCAATTTCAGGGCGCTCGACACAATCGTGCCGCCGGTTTCTTGCGAGTAGAAAAATTCCTCCTCGTCCACTTCTTTGGCTTGCGTATGGTGTCGGATATAGACCACATCCACATTCCTGTAAGACCGGCTGAGGAACAGGTACAGCAGGATGTAGAACCGTTTAGCGATATCCTTGGTGGCCTGATCCATAGAGCCGGAAACATCCATTAGACAGAACATCACCGCCTGACTGGAAGGCTCCGGTCGGCGCTCAAAGTTTTTGTAACGCAGGTCGAACGTATCGATAAACGGTACGCGAGCAATGCGCTGTCGGAGTTCGGCGATCTCCGTGCGCAGCCGCTCCTCTTCCAAAAGCTGGGCGGGCTCGGAGTTCTCCAGCAAAGCGAGACTTTCCTCCAACGCGTTCAACTCGCGCCGTTTTCCCGCCGTCATCGCCATACGGCGGGCGAGAGAGTTCTGTAACGAACGGACGACGCTAATGTTGGCGGGCACGCCGTTAGAGGTAAAGCCCGCACGATGGTTCTTGTACTCCGCCATCTGCCGATGTTCGGTTTTTTTCAGGTTGGGAAGCGCCAAATCCTCGAACAACAGGTCAAGATATTCGTCTTTGGAGATCTGAAAAACGAAATCGTCCTGACCTTCGCCGTCCTGGCTCGCTTCACCCTGACCGGAACCGCCGCCACCGCCTCCTTGCGGCCGCTCGATTTTGTCATTCTGCACGAAGTGGTCGTTGCCAGGGTGTACGCGGTGACGTACGCCACCGCGACCCTGATGGAACATCGGCTCACTGATATCCGAATTAGGAATCGTGATCGACTCCCCATTGTCCACATCGGTTACCGAACGCTTGTTAATGGCATCGGCGATCGAATGTTTTATCTGCGACTTATAGCGGCGTAAAAAGCGCTGGCGGTTAACCGCGCTTTTGTTTTTACCGTTTAGCCGGCGATCGATGAAATAAGCCATGTTTCCCCCAAACGACGTTGCCTGTCGGTCTGTCGCATTAAGACGACTTTCTCACGCGCAGGTACCATTCGCATAACAATCGAACCTGCTTGCGGGTATAGCCTTTTTCCATCATACGGTCGACGAAGTCATCGTGTTTTTTCTGCTCCTCGGTTGAGGTTTTCGTGTTGAATGAAATCACTGGCAACAGCTCTTCGGTGTTGGAGAACATTTTCTTCTCGATCACCGTGCGTAATTTCTCGTAGCTGGTCCAGTTAGGATTGCGCCCGTTATTGCCCGCGCGCGCGCGCAGCACGAAGTTGACGATTTCATTACGGAAGTCTTTAGGGTTGCTGATGCCTGCCGGTTTCTCGATTTTTTCCAGCTCGCTGTTGAGCGCCTCGCGGTCAAACAGCTGGCCGGTATCGGGATCGCGATATTCCTGATCCTGAATCCAGAAGTCAGCGTAGGTGACATAGCGATCAAAGATGTTCTGACCGTATTCCGAATACGATTCGAGATAGGCGGTCTGAATCTCTTTACCGATGAATTCCGCGTATTTAGGAATCAAATAGCCTTTCAGGTGCTCCAGATATTTTTCCGCGACGTCCTGCGGGAACTGTTCGCGTTCAATCTGCTGCTCCAGAACGTAGAACAGATGCACGGGGTTGGCGGCGACTTCGCTATGATCGAAGTTGAACACGCGCGACAGAATCTTAAAGGCGAAGCGCGTGGACAACCCCTGCATGCCTTCATCGACGCCCGCATAGTCACGGTATTCCTGATAAGACTTGGCTTTGGGATCCGTATCTTTCAGGCTTTCCCCGTCGTAAACCCGCATCTTCGAATAGGTGCTTGAGTTTTCAGGATCTTTCAGACGCGACAGAATAGAGAAACGCGCCAGCGTCTCCAGTGTGCCCGGGGCGCACGGCGACTGGCTCAGCTCACTGTTTTGCAGCAGCTTGTCGTAGATTTTGACCTCTTCCGACACGCGCAGGCAGTAAGGCACCTTGACGATATACACACGGTCGAGGAAGGCCTCGTTGTTCTTGTTGTTACGGAACTGTACCCATTCCGATTCGTTGGAGTGAGCCAGTATGATGCCGTTGAACGGCAGGGCGGCAATCCCTTCCGTACCGTTGTAGTTACCTTCCTGCGTTGCGGTCAGCAGGGGGTGGAGGACTTTGATCGGGGCTTTGAACATCTCCACGAATTCCATGATGCCTTGGTTGGCGCGGCAGAGTGCGCCAGAGTAGCCGTAGGCATCGGGATCGTTCTGGGCGAAGTGCTCCAGTTTGCGGATATCCACTTTCCCGACCAGCGCGGAAATGTCCTGGTTATTCTCATCGCCCGGTTCCGTCTTGGCGATAGCCAGCTGCGCCAGAATGGAAGGCCAGACTTTAACGACGCGGAACTTGGTGATGTCGCCACCGAATTCCTGAAGTCGCTTGGCCGCCCACGGCGACATAATGGTGCCGAGATAACGACGCGGCACGCCATACTCTTTTTCCAATATGGCGGCGTCTTCATGCGGGTTGAACAGGCTCAGCGGGTGGTCGTTGACCGGGCTGCGTTCACCGTCTGCGCTGAGTACATAGATGGGCACTAACTGCATCAGGGCTTTCAATCGTTCGGCGAGAGAAGATTTCCCGCCGCCCACAGGGCCGAGCAGATACAGAATCTGTTTCTTCTCTTCCAGACCTTGAGCAGCATGGCGGAGATAAGCGACGATTTGCTCGATCGCCTCTTCCATACCGTAAAACTCTTCGAAAGCAGGGTAGCGGGCTATGACCCGGTTGGAAAACAAGCGGGAAAGACGCGGTTCTTGCGCGGTGTCCACCATGACTGGATCACCGATAGCCATTAACAATCTTTCGGCAGCATTCGCATAGGCACTGCGATCCTGCTGGCAGATGTTAAGGAACTCTTGCAGTGTGAACTCTTCGTCCTTGGCAGCGTCGTAGCGCTGACGGTAATGATCAAATATGTTCATAGCGATGCCCGTCCTTCGTCGATTAACAACACAGAATAAGAGAGCGAGAGTATGAATACCGTCTATATAATGGTTGGCTCTCCTAAAGAAGAATTCCCCTTCAGAGTACAGCAACCCTTATGCCAACTTGTGACGCGTCGCGCAGGTTCAACATCGGCGTGCGCGGCAAGGGAATGTCCTCTTCAATTTAAAGCGTAGTTTGCCTCGGTGAAATTTCCTCTATTCTTCCCTCAGCTTTTTAAGATATTTCAATGACTCAGTCCGTCGCGGTAGGGGGGATAGCCCTTTGCAGCGGGTCTGAACGAGTATGCCAGACCGCCTTTTCGCCACTAGAAAAAATGGTTATAAGTTATCCGATTCAGTCTGTAGTAGCGTTATTTCCCCGGCGTGACCATAATGTCAGCCTACTCCTACGGGAGGCTCGATTGGAACAGGAGAAAGTCAGCAGTGAAAAAACTTCAATCATTAGGTGTAATGCTGGCGCTGGGCGTTACGGCGTCGTCGCCGGCACTGGCGGATACCTTTTCTCTGGGGGTGGGCGCCATCGGGGAAACGTCGGTTTATCGCGGCGACGATAACCACATTTACCCCTTCCCGCAGGTGGTTTATGAGAGTGATAACTTCTATTTTCGCGGGCTGGGCGGCGGCTACTATCTGTGGAATGACGAGCAAAATAAACTTTCTCTGACCGCCTACTACAATCCGTTCGGATTCAAGCCGGGCGACAGTGACGACGGCAGTATGAAACAGCTGGACAAACGCCGCGGCACGTTGATGGGTGGTTTGGCTTACCGTCATGATGCGCAATGGGGCACGATTCGTAGCGTCCTGGCCGCTGACACGCTGGGCAACAGCGATGGCATTGTGTGGGATACCGCTTATCTTTACCGCATTGACGCTGACCAGTGGCATATCACGCCGGGGATTGGCGTTAACTGGTCGAGTGAACGTCAGAACCGCTACTACTACGGCGTCAGCAGCGGTGAGTCAGCGCGTTCAGGCATTCAAACCTACCGCCCGGGTGACAGTTGGGATCCGTATCTGGAGCTGAGCGTGGGTTACTCGATTACGCCGCGCTGGAATACCTGGATTATCGGCCGCTATACCCGTCTTAGCGATGAGGTGAAAAGCAGCCCGATGGTTGAGAAAAGCGATAGTGTGATGCTCGGCGGCGGAATCAGCTACGCCTTCTAAGCTGGAATGCACTGTTTTTGTGCTTTGAACGCACTGTGAACATCTGTTTACGGTGCGTTTGCTTTATGGTGAGGCACGGTCTGTTTGGATAACCAGCACGATGAAACGATCACCGTGCCGTTTTACATTTAAAAAAAGGATTATTTCGCGTGAGTGGCATGAACGCGAATGAAGGTAGCCAATTTGGCTGGCGCATGGCGTGTCATGTTAAATGGTTGACTGATACGGGCAGTTTCCACGCACACGAACGTTTTGTACCCCTCATCGGTGAGATCCGACATCGACTTCGACAGCTGCTCTCCCGGGTTCCAGGCCACGACATCGCTGTGGTTAAAGTGATGCACTTCGATAGTGCGCTGAAGCGCCGGATCGTGGATCACGCTGATCGCTTCAGGCTCGGTATAGATCCGGTCGGTACGGTCGGCGAAGGTGAGATCGCCCTGTTCGACGCCGCTATTATCCGGGTCGACCTTATCGATAAAGCGCTCGCCCAGCCCGCTGATGTGAACACGGCGGATGTCGCCAATATTGAAGTAGGTGTGCAGGGCGCTGGTCATGCTGTATTCCCCTTCGAACTCCAGCTCCACATCACAAGAAGTTTGGGTTAATACGAAACGGGCATCCACTTTAAACGCCTGCGGCCAGACAGCGCGCGTTTCCTCATTGTCCCTCAGCGTCAGAGTCAGCGTCACGCCGTCAGCATCATCAATATGCGATGAAAAAGCCCAGGGCATGATACGCGCAAAGCCGTGGCTCGGTTCGGCAACGGGGCCAAACCACGGGAAACAGATCGGGATCCCTCCGCGAATCGCTTTCCCTTCCTGAAACAGCGTGTTGTCGCTGAGCCAAATGACCGGCGCGGCGTCGGTGGGCTGCCAGGCGATCAGATGAGCCCCTTGCAGCGCGATGGCGGCTCTCAGCTGCGGATGGTCTATGACGACAATCGACAGTTGATCCTGCTGGCGTAACGTAATGTGGGGAGAAATCGTTTTGCTGACGGGAAGAGAGAAAATGGCATCAGTCATGGGCGGGCCTATTCATCTATGAGTAGAAATCGATAATGAATATTGTGGCACTCATAACGTCATTCCCCAATAGGAATTCGCCGTCTCATTGAGCCGCGGCAACAATAGCGCTATCGGTGTCACACGATTCAATCGGATCGCGTTAATCCATGCCTCACTGGCTGCATTCAGGGCTGATGGCAGAGCATGCATGTGTGTGCAGCAAAAAATCCCGTACAGAGTGGCGGTAAAGTCGATAAAAACGACGAGCTAGTCAGGTCTGTTGGAGAAGGCATGATGGGGCAGGGGGCGAGGGATCGGGATGAGCATGTAAAACATACGTGCATAAAAAAGGGCGACTTGCGTCGCCCTTGATATCAGTTACCGATCTTCAGCTCATTATTTGGAGATGTGAGCAACCAGATCCAGAACTTTGTTGGAGTAACCAGTTTCGTTATCGTACCAAGCAACCAGTTTCACGAAGTTGTCGCTCAGAGCGATACCGGCTTTAGCATCGAATACGGAAGTCAGTTTTTCACCGTTGAAATCGGTAGAAACAACTGCGTCTTCGGTGTAGCCCAGAACGCCTTTCAGTTCGCCTTCAGAAGCTTCTTTGATTGCAGCACAGATAGCGTCGTAAGAAGCGCCTTTTTCCAGACGTGCAGTCAGGTCAACGACGGATACGTTAGGAGTAGGAACGCGGAACGCCATACCAGTCAGTTTACCGTTCAGAGCCGGGATAACTTTACCTACAGCTTTAGCAGCACCGGTAGAAGACGGGATGATGTTCTGAGATGCGCCGCGGCCGCCGCGCCAGTCTTTGTGAGACGGGCCATCAACGGTTTTCTGAGTCGCGGTAGTTGCGTGAACAGTGGTCATCAGTGCTTCAACGATACCGAATTTGTCGTTGATGACTTTAGCCAGCGGTGCCAGGCAGTTAGTGGTGCAAGATGCGTTAGAAACGATATCCTGACCCGCGTATTCTTTATGGTTTACGCCCATAACGAACATCGGAGTGCTGTCTTTGGAAGGACCAGTCAGTACGACTTTCTTCGCGCCAGCCTGGATGTGTTTACGTGCAGTTTCGTCAGTCAGGAAGATACCTGTAGCTTCTGCAACAACGTCAACACCCGCTTCGTTCCATTTCAGGTTAGCCGGATCTCTTTCTGCGGTAACACGGATGGTTTTGCCGTTAACTACCAGGTGACCGTCTTTAACTTCAACAGTACCGTTGAAGCGGCCGTGAGTGGAGTCATACTTCAGCATGTAAGCCATGTATTCCGCATCTAACAAATCGTTGATTGCAACGATTTCAACGTCTGAACGCTCCTGGGCAGCGCGGAAAACAATACGGCCGATACGGCCAAATCCATTGATACCTACTTTGATAGTCATATATTCCACCAGCTATTTGGTTTGTGAATAAAAGGTTGGCTGTAAAATTACAAAAACCTTCCCGAGGGTCAAGCGGAATCGTGTCAATAGTTGCTGTATGTCAAAACTATGGGCAACCCTTGCACGATAAATCATCTATTCAGTCATTTACGTCGTTGGACCACATGATAGGAGCATTGGCCGGGGATGAGAACACCCGATGGGGGTATTATTGTGACGCAGATCACAATTAGTGCCCCGTCATACGCTCGCCTATCGTAATGAGAGGCCGAATAACGTTTTGAGTGTTAAATTTTTGTAGCGCGAACAGTCTATACTCTTTAACACCTGTTTTAACTTCTTTCGTGAGCGATGATATGGACAAACACCTTCCCGACTCTCCCCAGCGCGATAACCTGACGGAAATACAACAATATGTCACCCAACAGCGGGGGACTGAACCGCCGTTCTCCGGCAAGCTGCTGCATAACAAGCAGACCGGCATCTACCATTGTCTATGTTGTAAGCAACCGCTGTTTTATTCGGACAACAAGTTTGACTCCGGCTGCGGCTGGCCCAGTTTTGATCAGCCCGTCTCCGCGGAAGCTATTCGTTATCTTGATGATAATTCGCACAATATGCATCGAGTGGAAATTCGTTGCGGCAATTGCGATGCGCATCTTGGACATGTGTTCCCTGATGGTCCGAAGGAAACAACCGGTGAACGTTATTGCGTCAACTCGGCCTCGCTAAGTTTCATTGATACTGAAAATAATCAAGAAATAGACGGCTAGATGTCTATTTAATTGAAACGTTTCAGCTAGCAATGGGTTTTGGTGGACTAACGAGGCGCTAATTCAGGATAGATGCAGACAACGAAATTGCCCTGCGGAGTGTCTTAACAACAATCTAAAACGCATCAAGAAGGAATCTGGATATGCCGATGGAGGATGTGCTGAAGGTGATGAGCCCGGAAATCTATCAGCGATTAGTCACGGCGGTGGAGCTGGGTAAATGGCCTGACGGTGTGGCGTTGACCCCCGAACAGAAAGACAACGCCTTGCAGATGGTTTTATTGTGGCAGTCGCGGCATAACGCGGAGGCGGATCACATGAGCATCAATCAGCAAGGTGAAATTGAAATCAAAAGTAAGCAGGCGCTTAAACAACGTTTTGCCGCTTCAGCCGAGTCGATTGCGGTGTTGAAACCGCAGGACGAGTGACGTCGACGTTATCGTCTCTGCCACAGCCATTTAGCCTTGTGAAGAGGCGAGCGCGCTGATGAATGCATGTGAGTCCGTCAGAATCGCGCCCTGCGCTTGCATCTCCTGAAGCGCATTCTGGCTGTCCGCGGGTTGCAGGTTGACCCCGCGACAGCCATCCACCAAGACCTCAGTACGATACCCCAGCGTCAGTGCGTCCAGCACCGTGTACTTCACACAGTAATCTGTTGCCAAACCCATGATGGCAAGGGAGTCGATGTGATTGGCGCGCAGCCAGTCGTCCAGTTCGGTTTTGACCCGGTGGCCGTTATCAAAAAAAGCGCTGTAGCTGTC
>NZ_CAMKXG010000144.1 GCF_946477055.1 Lonsdalea britannica
TCTCGTGGGCTCGGAGATGTGTATAAGAGACAGGCCTACTGCCTACTGCCTACTGCCTACTGCCTACTGCTCAAGCGCTTCCGACATAAACCGCTCTCTTTTGGCTCCTTGCTTTTGCTCTCTTCTCACGTCCTAACATCAGCGAACGGAACGTTCACGCGTTGAGGTGCGAGTCGGTATGCGGCTCTCGCTGTCCATTCATTACTAGACGACCGGTCTATTTAATGTTAGCGTGATGTTATGACTTCGATGAGCAAAACCAAACAGACTCGCCAGCACATCCTCGATACCGGTCGCCAGTTGGTGCTGCGGCAGGGATTTGTCGGCGTAGGACTTAAAGCGATTCTGGACGCCAGTCAGGTGCCCAAAGGGTCGTTCTACCACTACTTTGCTTCCAAAGAGCAGTTTGGCTGCGCGCTGCTGGCCGATTACGTCAACGAATATCAGCAGCGTCTGGATATGCTGTTCTGCGCAGAGGCGGGCACCGGGCGCGAGCGGCTAATGCGTTACTGGACCGCGTGGATTGACGATCCTTTGCTGGGCGGCTGGGCTGAACACTGTCTGGTCGTGAAACTGGCTGCGGAGGTAGCCGACCTTTCCGAAGGTATGCGGCTGATATTGTGCGACGGCGTGTCGCGTCTGGTGGCGCGTATCGCTGAGACGACAGCCGATGGGCAAGCCGATGGCACGTTACGCTTAACGCTGTCGCCGACGGAAACCGCGCAAACGCTGTATCAGCTGTGGTTGGGGGCGGCGCTACTGTCTAAGCTGGGAAAGGACAAAACGCCGTTGCACCAGGCATTGATCACCACCGAGTTATTGCTCCCCCCCGCAGGGGGCCTCAGGGACGCCGAAGCGGTTCTCGGCGAGCCTTCATCCTCTTTTTAGGAGTCTTGTATGAACATTCTGATGGTATTAACGTCGCACGATCGTCTTGGCAATACCGGCAAGAAAACGGGTTTCTGGCTGGAAGAGTTTGCGGCCCCTTATTACGTATTCAAGGATGCGGGAGCGGCTATCACGCTGGTGTCGCCGTTGGGCGGACAGCCGCCGCTGGACCCGGTCAGCGATGCGCCGGAAGCGCAGACTGCCGCGACCGAACGTTTCCGGCAAGATGCGGACGCTCAGAACGCGCTGAGCCAGACCGCAAAACTGGCTGAGGTGAATGTGGCGGACTTCGACGCGGTGTTTTATCCCGGCGGACATGGCCCGCTGTGGGATCTGGCGGAAAGCGCCGACTCGATTGCCTTACTCGAAGCCTTTGACCGCGCCGGTAAACCGCTGGGACTGGTCTGCCATGCGCCTGGCGCGCTGCGTCATGTCCGGGCCGCCGATGGCGAGCCGCTGATCAAGGGACGCAAAGTGACTGGTTTCTCGAATAGCGAAGAGGCGGCGGTGCAATTGACGGAAGTGGTTCCGTTCCTGATCGAAGATGAATTTACGCAGTTGGGCGGACGCTACGAAAAAGGCGCCGACTGGCAGCCCCATATTGTGACCGACGGTCTTCTGACCACGGGCCAAAACCCGGCGAGTTCAGAAGGGGTCGCTCAGGCTTTGCTCAAGCAGCTGGCCTAATGTGCTTTTTATTTTGGAGTAAATCATGAGTTCTTCAGTTACTGCGGCCTCTCTGGCCGCCACCGTCGCCGACATGAAACGCGCACACGTGCAGGATGGCCCAGCCAGCAGCGAATTGCGCCGCGATCGCATTGAGCGCGCCATTCACTTACTGACTCGTCATCATCAGGAGCTGGAGGCTGCGGTACGTGCTGACTATGGTCATCGGAGTCCTTACCAGACCATCATGGCGGACATTTTGGGGTCCGTGAACGCGCTGAATCACGCCCGCGAAAATGTGGCGCAGTGGATGCAGCCTGACGAACAACCCGCACCGGGACCGGGGATGCACGCGCGGGTGCAATATCAGCCGCTCGGTGTCGTCGGGATTATCAGTCCGTGGAACTTTCCGCTGAATCTGGCGTTTTGTCCGCTGGCGGGCGTCCTCGCTGCCGGGAACCGGGCCATAATCAAACCTTCCGAGCTCACGCCGCGGACGGCGGAACGGTTGGCGGATCTGGTCGCGCGTTATTTCGATCCGCTGGAAGTGACGACCGTGCTGGGTGATGCGGAGGTGGGTAAAGCGTTTAGCGCACAGGCTTTCGACCACCTGATCTTTACCGGCAGTACCAGCGTGGGGCGTCACGTCATGCGTGCGGCGGCGGAGAATCTGGTCCCGGTGACGCTGGAGTTGGGTGGCAAATCACCGGTGATGGTGGATACCGATGCGGATATCCAGACGGTTGCCGAGCGCGTGATGACGGTCAAAACGTTCAACGCCGGACAGATTTGTATGTCGCCGGATTACGTGTTGCTGCCTGAGTCGGCGCGCGATGACTTTGTCACGCATGCGCGCGCGTTTGTTGCGGAAGCGTTTCCTACGTTGTCGGAAAACCCCGACTACACCGGGATCATCAGCGATCGTCACTTCCAGCGACTGCAGCAGCTGCTGGCCGATGCGCGTGAGAAAGGCGCGACGGTGGTGGAGCTTTCCGCTGAAGGTGAAGCGGGCGTCGCGCTATCGCAGCGCAAGCTGTCGCCGACGGTGGTGTTGAACGTGACCGACGACATGCTGGTGATGCAGGAGGAAATTTTCGGGCCGATCCTGCCATTGAAAACCTACGCAAATCCGGAGGAGGCGGTCGCCTATATCAATGCGCATCCGCGTCCGCTGGCGGCTTACTATTTTGGGCAGGACCCAGTGCGTCAGCGTGATTTCAGCGAGCAGACGACGTCCGGCGCGTTGGTGGTGAACGACGTCATGACGCAGGCCACGATTGAAAGCGTGCCGTTCGGCGGCGTAGGCGCGTCCGGAATGGGGGCATATCACGGCATCTACGGCTTCCGTCGTTTCAGTCATGCCAAAGCGGTCGTGGTGCAAAGCCCCGGCGGCGAGTCCAACCTGCGGATGCGTGCGCCATATGGGCCGAAAATGGCGGAGATGGAATCCATCCTGAAACCGTAATCGCTTAAACAGTCTTCTCGGGCCGCGGACTCACCGCGGCCTTCATTTTCCAACCTTCACGTTCCACAGACTGCAACATTGTTGCGCTAGCTTTTCTTTTCTTGTCCTGCTGCGCCGAACTTCATGCGATGGCCTCTCTGGCCGCGACGGCTTCGTTGACCGCGGTGTGAAATGCGCCGTTCGACGTATTCCTCCCGGAATTAACGTCGCACTGGGGTGTCTAAAGCTAAGCCGTTGGTGCAATGGTTTTGTACAAAAAACGGCTCGGGCTGTTGGAGCCTCCGATATTCATTGATGCTGTCATTTTATGACAGTGAAGGATAACGCGTTTATGGTGACCCGCTCGCGACTGCGCTCTTTCGCTCGTTACGCGCACCCCAGACACTGGCCGCTGTGGTTCGGTCTGGCGGTGTTATATCTGCTGATTCAATTACCTTATCCCATTCTGGTGCGTCTCGGCGGCTGGTTGGGACGACGTTCAATGCGTTTTCTGAAACGACGGGTTGGTATTGCCCGGCGTAATCTCGAGCTGTGTTTTCCTGAGATTGACAGTCATCAGCAACAGGTCAAATTGACCGAGCATTTTTCGTCGCTCGGTATTGCGCTGCTCGAAACGGGGATGGCCTGGTTTTGGCCGGACAAACGCATAAAAAAATGGATCGATATCGTCGGGCTGGAACACCTGCACAATACGCAAGAGTCAGCGTCGGATCAGCAGAACGGCGTCATGGTGATCGGCGTGCATTTTATGACGCTGGAGCTGCATTTTCGTATTCTCGGCCACTGCAAACCGATGGTGGTCATGTATCGTCCGCACAACAGCCCTATTTTGGAGTGGGTGCAAAAATGGGGACGATCGCGGTCGGGCAACGTGCTGGTGAACCGCAAAAACTTGATTAGCATGGTTCACACGCTGAAACGCGGCGGCACGGTATGGTTCGCGCCGGATCAGGATAACGGGGCGAAGGGCAGCGTGTTTGTGCCATTTTTCGGCGTCGACAAGGCGGCGACCTCAAACGGCACCTTTACTATCGCCCGTCTGGCTCAGCCCAAACTGGTGACGGCCGTCGTCATCCGAAAACCGGCGGGGCAGGGGTATCAGCTGATGATTTCCCCGGAGCTGGAGCACTATCCCTATGACAATAGCCTGGCCGCGGCAGCCTATATGAATCGGGCGATTGAACGTGAAATCATGAAGGCGCCAGGCCAATATCTTTGGTTGCATCGCCGTTTCAAAACTCGCCCGGTGGGCGAACCCTCGCTGTATATCTAGTCCCCCTGTTGCGCGCCGGGCTTCGGCAATCTCGTCGCGCATTCGCCATGTCCTGATGAGAATACGGCCGGTGATCCCCCCGGAGACCCGGTCTTGACGTTTGATCACGCAAGGTCAGTTTGTTGTGAAGAGATGCGGTGAAATTGAAAATTTCCGGTAAATACGTGACATCAACAGTGATATTCGCGGGATTGATTCAAAGATAAATCAATAAACTTGCATGAAGTGGTGCCGATTAATGGCTACTAGTTTGGATTTATCAAGGCCGGGGAAGTCAACATGAAGTCAATAAATAAAATGATACTAGCGATGGTGGTCGCTGGCATTATGGGAGGCATATTGATTTTGTTGCTCCTGAGCCAGCGGGTGATAGCGAAGAACGATCAAAAGAAATTGCAGGATTATGCTGAAGCAATAATGAAGCGTTCCGATGACGTCGTCACTGAATCCAACACCGCGATTAATGAAGCCTACGCACTGAAGTATCCCCTCTGCTCTGAAGACGATTTATTCCAGCTTCGCTACATGGTTTATAAGTACCGCTATATTATCGACGTCGGACGAATGCAGAACGGTCAGTTAGTATGCACTGCCGGGCGTGGCGTGCTGGCATCGCCTATTACGCTACCGGAAACCGATATTCAAAAAGCAGACGGCACCCAGCTTTGGACCGCCGTCAGAGGCCTCTTCGACCCCCGAATTCAAACGGATATCGCCAGCCGCAAAAACGTGGTGGTATTTACGTCGCCCGATGCCTTTCGCAGCTTTTCTTACCCGCTACGCGGCTACGGCGCGGTATTAACGTCGGCGGACGACAGCCACGTTTTCCAGACTTTCGGCAGCAAAAGCGTGACGCCATCTCGCTTTGAAAGCTCCTGGCTCGCTCAATATCGCCAGTCTTATTTATGCAGCAAACTGTATGAGATCTGTATTCATGCGCGGCTAAGCGCCTCCGGTATTCTACAAATGCCCGCCTATATGATTTCCGCTCTCTCATTGTTGGGCGCGATATTAGGCGGCTCGCTGACGCTGGTTATTTTTCTGCTGCTTGATATTAATCGTTCAATTCCTAAACAGCTACGCTTGGCCGTCAGTCATAAAAAACTTCACGTGAATTATCAGCCGATCATTTACCTCAATGATGAAAAAATCATCGGTGTTGAAGCGCTGGCTCGCTGGACGAATAAACACGGCCAGATAATCTCTCCCGATGTGTTTATCCCTATTGCGGAGAAACAGGGAATGATCGGTGATATCACGCGGCATATTACCCACCGTTCAATCGCTGAGATGCAAAGTCTGTTATTAAGCGACCCGGAGTTTTACCTCAGCATTAATCTGGATATCTCCGACGTGTTGGATGCCGATTATCAGACGTACCTGAATGAACAGGTGGCGAATTTCGGCGTGACGCCGAAACAAATTATTCTGGAGATCACGGAGCGTTCGACGGCTAATTACACGATGCTGGCGAAACGTTTATCCGAGCTACGTGCGCAGGGATATCGTATCGCCATCGACGATTTTGGGACGGGATACTCCAACTTTTCGTACCTCTCCAGCCTGCCGTTTGACGCCATTAAAATCGACCGTATGTTTACCGAAGCTATCGGCACAGACTCCGTCAATGCGCGCATGGTGGATTTGCTCTTTACCATGACGGCCATGCTGAATACCTGTGTCATTGTTGAAGGGATTGAAACAGCCGAGCAGGCCGCTTACGTGAAGGAACATTGTAATGACGCGGTGGGGCAAGGTTGGCACTTTGGCAGACCGATGAGCGCGACACGCCTGAAAGCGTTGCTGTCCTAAACTATCGGTGAAATGACCGTATTCGCCAAAACACGGCGAAGTGTCGCTGTGCAAAACATAAAACGAATAAAGCAAAAGAAAACGAATTTCCTGTCGCTGAAATGAAAAATGATGGCGATAAGTTGTGGAGATAATAGATTGAACTTTTCGATGAAATAAGATAATAGGCGTTTTGATAACGTATTATTTATTCTCTATCTCTTCAGGTCCCAGCGGGAAATATAAATGACGCTTTAGGATGACTCTCTTTGTAATATTTGGTAATATTTTTTAGCCAAATCAGGCTAACTATAAATCCTTTAAAGAGTCATTTGCAAATGAAAAAATTAGCAGTCTTTGCTTTATCTGCAGCAATATTACTTTCTGGATGTGCAACTATTGTTGGAAAACGAGCCCAGGTGGTCAACGTTAATAGTAATCCTGCAGGCGCAAAATTCTCGATACAGGATGAAACTGGGCAAGTCGTCGTCACTGGTAATACACCTCAAAATGTGGTTCTGGATAAATCTAACGGACATTATTTTGGTGGGAAAAAATATCTGATTACGTTCACAAAAGAAAACTATCAGCCGCTGACGTTGCCTGTTCGATCATCTGCGAACGGGTGGTATATCGGCGGAAATCTGGTATTCGGCGGTCTCATCGGATACTTGCTGGTGGATCCTTTCAACGGCGGTATGTACACGCTTCACCCCAAAGCCGCGAATGCGATGTTAACGCCTCAAGCGCAATAATGTCGCGTTGCAGTCTTGCGATAGGCTTCAGTAAACAAATTCTAATGAGAGCAGCGGATATACTGCTCTCCATTTATATTGGGTAAATGATAATGAAAAGAATCTTCTTTCTATTTTTCGTATTGATATTGAGTGGGTGTTCCAGACCGCACGGTCCTGCAGAATATATATTGGATCAGACTATTATCACGCCAGATACTCAGGGCAAGCAGACAAAAGTCACCGTGACGCGAAATAAGCAGTTTATTGGTGCCTGGAGTGGTGGTCTTTGCAAATTTGTCGTGACGGTCGATGATAAAGAGATCGCGCTGCTAAGACAAAACCAATACGTCACAGCTTATTTAAATAATGGCTTGCATAAACTGAGAGTCAGCAACGAGTGTGTCGCGCTGTCGCTGGGCATGCGACGGACCGTGGATGTTCTTGCTGATGGTAGCGAGCAAGAGTATGCGGCAGAAGTAGGCTTTGGGGGACAGTACCGGCTTTGGCGCACGCGCTAACCGTGCTTCACTAAGCCTTGATGAACAAAATCAGCCGGCGTAGTTTCACAGAAGAGATTGAGTTATTGTGAGACGACACGCCGGTTTTCTTATTGGATTGACTCAGCGGGACTTTTATCACAGACGTGCGTTGGGATAACTGCTTGAATAATGGCGGAGAGAGAGGGATTTGAACCCTCGGAGGGATGACTCCCTCAACGGTTTTCGAGACCGTCCCGTTCAGCCGCTCCGGCATCTCTCCACGGAAGGGCGACTATGATGCCCGTTTTCATGGCATTTTAACAGCCCCTATCCCCGTCTTAAGACCTGAGTGACGACATAGCGAGCAATCATGCATGAAGTGGCAATGGAAAACCTCACCGTCTTCGCCTGAAAAGGGGGCCGAGTGGCACTCTGCGCTGTCTATCCCGCTGCTGGCGCCGTTGGACGAACGCGAGCGTCGGCGGCTCGTCGATCTTGCGCAACACTTTCTGCGGCAAAAGCGCCTGGTACCCTTGGAACATCTTGAGTTGGATACACTGATGCAGCAGCGTATCGCGCTGCTGTTTTGTCTGCCGGTGTTGGAACTTGGCTTCAACTGGCTTGATAGCTTTCATGACGTCCTGATCTATCCCTCTCCGTTTATTGTCACGGACGAATGGGTCGATGACATTGGCCTCGTCCATTCGGGAGAGGTTGTCCAGTCAGGACAAAGTTGGGAGCAGGGACCGATCGTGCTCAACTGGCAGGACATCCAGGACTCCTTCGACCTGTCGGGATTCAATCTGGTGATCCACGAAGTGGCGCATAAGCTAGACCTACGCGGAGGACGTGAAGTGAGCGGCGTTCCACCACTTCCTCTGCGGGAAATGGCGCAGTGGGAGCAGGCGTTCCACGGGGCGATGTGCGAACTGCAAGAGGAGATCGACCTGGTGGGGGAAGAGGGGGCCAGCATGGATCCCTATGCCGCGTCCGATCCGGCAGAGTGTTTTGCCGTGTTGTCCGAGTACTTCTTTAGTGCGCCCGAATTGCTCTATGAGCGCTTCCCCGTCATCTATGACGTGTTCACGCGCTTTTACCGGCAGTTGCCGCTGGAGCGTTTACAGCGCTGGCAAAAGGGGGGCGAAGCCCTATCATCGCGCAACTCTTGAGCATAAAAACGCATAATCGAACAGAGGCTAAGCAGTTGGGATATAAACGCGATTTTGGCGTTGACAGCCCAGAGTGACCCAGATACTATGCGCCCCGTTCACACGATTCCTCTGTAGTTCAGTCGGTAGAACGGCGGACTGTTAATCCGTATGTCACTGGTTCGAGTCCAGTCAGAGGAGCCATATTTAGGAAAGCCCGCTTAAGGAAACTTAAGCGGGCTTTTTGCTTTTCAACGGCCTGAACACTTGCTATTTAACCCTCACTATTCACCCCACTACGCCATTCGATCTGCCTCTCCACGTAAAACTTGCCGGTTAATATCTCTGGCGCTTTGAATACGATAACCGGTGGCTGAAAACGCCCATCGCGTCGAAAAGGTCTTATCAATCACCCTGTGTTCTGTGTTTTCTCATCGTCTGCACGTCGCCATTCCACTGCCCAGATCGCGTAGTAGGAACAGAAAACAGGACCGTTCAAAAGTGTAACTATTGTGTAT
>NZ_CAMKXG010000145.1 GCF_946477055.1 Lonsdalea britannica
AGTCTCGTGGGCTCGGAGATGTGTATAAGAGACAGTTCCTACAATGCTGACCATCGAAAATGACGCAATCACCGTCGCCAACATTTTTCCGCGCAAGTTAGCTGGCGCATGGTTTATCAATAAACTTATCCCTACCCCCATTGTTGTACCTCCCACCAACCCTGCGCAGAATCGGAGTGTAAGCAGAAGACTAAAACTGGAGATGAATGTAGTTAAAAATGTCAGCAGGCCTAATAGCGCCATATTGACGATTAAAAAACGTTTTTTATTGAAACGACCAATCCAGTAAAAGGCGATAACTCCCGAAAGGACGGCACCAAATGTGTACATACCGGACACATATCCGGAGAAAGATACGGGAACTGAGAAATCTGCTGCCATAAAAGCAAAAACAGGGTTAAACACCATATATTCCAGCGCATTAGTGAACTGGACAAAAGCCATGACAATGGCGATTCGCATAAGGGATTTATGATTAAATGTCTGTGTGATCAATGGCATAGCTAACTACCTAAGGATAAAAGATATCCCAGCTTAACTGCTATCAATGATGTTCACTATATGGTAAAAATGGCACTTATTGTTATCATATGTGGGATAGTTAATGCGTTCGGTTCTTGATTTTAATACCCTGAAAGTGTTCATTGCTGTGGTTGAAAGAGAAAGTTTTGTCGGGGCATCTAAAGTCCTCGAAATGCCGAGATCAAATGTCAGTCGTTGTATCTCTCAGTTAGAAGAAAAACTGAATCTTCAGCTTATTGAACGCAGCACCCGCCATATGAAACTCACCCAGGCGGGACACCTACTTTATACCCGCGCAAAACCACTACTAGAGGCGCTTGAGCAAACTGAGACAGAATTAACGTTGCGGCAAATGCAGTTCAAGGGCCCATTACGTCTCTGTATTCCCAATGAAGTAGGTCCTGCATTACTGGGATCGGTTATTGCCGATTTCGCCTGTCAGTACCCAGATTTGGAGATCAGCTGCGTCACAAATTTGTCAGGTTTTGAATCCCTGCGAGATGATCTGGATTTAGCCATCATTGTGACCCGTGGTCAGATGGATGACAGTGATTACATAGCCCGTCATCTGGTGACTATTCCTTGCACCATTGTTGCGGCCCCCTCCGTCATTGAGCGTTATGGCACCCCTTCGCATATCCAGCAATTTGAAGAATTACCCTGCATTACAACGGTGAGTGCACTCAAAGGTGCGCCATGGCAGTTCGTCAATATGAAAGGGGGATTCGAGACAATTAAGGTCAAAGGGCATTATCGGGTTAACAGCGGAGAGATGGCTGGGCGAGCTGCGTTAGCCGGTGTCGGTTTTGCCATTCTATCTAAACAAGCCTGCCAGCCCTTCATCAGCGATGGCCGGTTAATAGAAGTGGAGCTTGAACAATCGGCAGCCCCATTGCAATTGTTCGCCGTTTATTCCAATCGTCGTTACTTGCCCGCTAAAACCAGAGCGCTCATTGATTTCATCCATCAGGAATTGAGTCAGAGACATTCAATGGATTAAGGTTAAAAATGGGCTTGGCATAGAATGGTTCTTGATATTCAAAACCAGCTTAAATATCAAAGCCAAGCCGAGATCTGCCCGTCGACAGTTTAAATTTCAACCGGATGAAACTGTCGAATAGTTCTGGCGTTTTAGTCCCATCGCCTAGTTTTATAATCTTTCAGTCAACTCCGACTGCCGAGATTTCGATCACTGTTCTCGCCATAAATCATTCGTGTCAGCTCCTGGCAACTGACAATCTTGTCTGACGACAAACGATAGTGGGCTAATATTTCAAATAGACTGTCCCTGCCCTCGCCTTTTTCTACCTTGACCTCATGATGCGTAAAAACAGTTTCGCCCTCGGCAACAATAGACAGCACTGAAAGAGTCATACGTCTGGTTTTCGTTTTGAGTAAGCCCATATGTTTGACAAACTCATCATAGCCAAGATGTTTACCATCAACCTGTTGCTGATAATCGGGAGAAAAATAAACGGCGATTCTCTCTTCATTGTGCTCGGGATTATTGATGATTTCTTGCAAGGCATTCATCACGATCTGACACATGTTCTTCATTGAATTCTCCTGACTGTGAACAAACCCAGTCTACATAACATCCCAGATCGCTTATTATCGTTATTTGGACATGATATACGGTTAATCAGCCATTCCGATGCAAGCAAAAACATTCGAATATAAGCAGCCGCATTCAACGCCTTGGCATGAGCATGAGTCAGGCCAACTTTATTGGCTCAGCGATGGCGTTATTGTGATTGAAACATCAATAGCGCAGTGGACCGTCACCCCCGGTTCTGTCGGATGGTTTCCTGCAGGCCTGAAACATAAAGCCTGGGTTCCAGCCACGGCCAAAGGGAGAAGTCTTTACCTCGCTGCCGCGTCGTCCATCGAATTGCCCTCTCAGCCGGGTATTTACGGCGCAGATAGCTTTGTTTTGGGGCTTTTAGAACGCGTTTTCAGAGAAACTCATGCCACGCCCTCTGACGACTACCGGAATAATCTTCTGACGTTACTGGGCCACGAAATAGCCCGAAGCGACGAACTGCCTCTGCACTTAACGTTTCCCGTCGATCGCCGTGCTCGCAACGTCGCTAATGCGTTATTGAACAATCCCGGGTGCGCCTGGGATCAGACTCAGTTAGCTCAACAATGGGGACTCAGCGTACGCAGCTTAAGCCGGCTATTTCGTCAACAGACCGGCCTGAGCTTTAGCCAATGGCGGCAACAGGCGAAAATCATTGTGTCTTTGCGATGGGTTCTTGCGGGATTATCAATCAGCGACGTTGCGCTGATGAGCGGTTATAGCAATGTAAGTGCTTATATCGAGGCATTTCGTCAGCGTTTTGGCCAGACACCGGGTCAGCTTCAAGCCAGCAAAATCGGTCGTTAAAAGCTAACGTGCTTGCTCTGCAAGGGTAAAAAAAAGCCAGCGATGACTTCAATCGCTGGCTTGAATAAAGACCCATACTCAGTGAAAAATCAGTTCAACGTAAATCGCGCGACGCCCTGATTCAAACGTTCAGCCTGCTGTTCCAGCGACATGGCCGACGCGGACGCATCCAACACCAACGCGGCGTTTTGCTGAGTAACGTGATCCATCTCGGAAACGGCCAGGGACACCTGGTTGATACCGCTGCTTTGCTCATCGGAGGCCAGCGCAATTTCACTCATGATGCTGGTGACGTTGTTGATCTCAGAGACAATCTGCTTCATCGCATTGCCCGCGCTGTTAGCGAGATCCGCCCCTTCTTTCACGCCGGTTTCAGAATCGTTGATCAGGCGGGTGATGTCCGTGGCAGCATTGGCGCTGCGCTGAGCCAAACTACGCACCTCGGCGGCCACAACGGCAAAACCTTTACCCTGTTCACCCGCGCGTGCGGCTTCCACCGCGGCGTTAAGCGCCAGAATGTTGGTTTGGAAAGCAATGCTGTTAATCAGCGCGATGATCTCGGAAATCTTGTCTGAGCTGCGAGTGATTTTCACCATCGACGCAACAACGCGATCCACAATTTCACCCCCTTCCGTCGCCTTTTTAGAGGTATTGCTGACGACTGTCCGGGCATGATGCGCATTATCGGTATTCTGTTTTACCGTCGCCGTCAGCTGTTCCATGCTTGCTGCCGTTTCCGCCAGAGCCGCAGCCTGCTGCTCGGTGCGCGCGGACAGATCGGTATTGCCTGCGGCAATCTTGCTGGAGCTGCTGTAAATGGACGCGGCGCTGTCACGCACAGAAAAAACAGTGTCATAGAGCGACTGCTGCATCTGCTGGATATTACTGCCCAAAACACCGATTTCATTTTCACCTGTGGGAATGCTGGGCTGTGTTAAATCCCCATGTGCAATGGCCTGAATACGAGAGACCCAATAGCGAGTAGGATTAATAATAACGCGATGAATAATAATAAAGGTCATAAAGACCAGTGCGAGCGTTAATACAAATGACGCGCCCATCAAAATATAACTCAGCCGTGAATTGCTTTGAGCATTTTCGTTGATCGCCTTTTCTCTTTCGACACGATACAAATACGAGGCTTTCAACGGCACATCATATTTAACGTCTAAATCATCAACGACATCAGACTCAAAATTATTGATTTCCTGAGCCGTACCTGTTTTAGCCAGATTAAACATCGGGGTAATACCGGTGTTAATGTAATCGTTATATCGGCTTTCCAATTCACGATCGCGAGCGAGCTCGGATTCCGCACGATTGCTGCGTTTGATGTAGCCGTTGAACATTTGCTGCGACATCGCGAGGCGCATTTCCGCCGCGCTCATGCTGGCGTTGTAACGATCCATCTGTCCGTTATTTCTGCTGTTCGCGGCATGCATAAGGTTCATTCGCGCCGCACGCATATGGTTGGCACTGTCAACCAACTCCATACGCACGTTCAGTTCCCGATTGGAGTCATCGAGGGATAACTTGCCTTGCCACAAGAAGTAGGACGCCGTGCCAATCGCCGCGGCGAATAACACTAAAACGACGGAGAAGACAAGCACGAAGAGCGGAGTTAATCGTAGATTTTGCCCACCACGCCGCGCAACGTTTTCCCTTCCGGTCGAATTCCCTTCGACTGGTACCAATGCATTAAGGTCATGACTCATATTATTTTCTCACAATTTTAAATATTTCGGCTCGGTTCAAGACGTGGAATATTTCCTGAATCAGTATCGGCATTTAGTGGAGGAAATTGATTTTTTTTCGATCAATACGATGAAAATCGCATTTTCTATCAGTCATTGTTGTTACCTGTCTCAATCAAGCCTGGCTGACATTTTTTTGTCATGAAAAAATACCTGTCGGTGTAGATTCATGGCGAAATAGCATGCCGATATTTGTGAATGCCGCGATTTTTTCCACTATAATGACGGTCCAATCCCCACGCGGAATGAGAGCTATGCCCAGATTAACGCAGAAAGACATGACGGAAAGCGAACAACGTCAACTCAAAACCCTCCTCGACCAGGAACGAAAGAAGCACGGCCGACCGCTAACCAACTCAGAGAATAATCACATCAAGGACGAGTACATCGATAAGCTGATGCGGGAAAGGGAAACTGTTGCCAAACAAGCCCGCGCAGAAAAAAAGAAAAATAAATTCAAACCCGATACTTCCGCAACTTATCAATGGTCTGCTAATACGCATCTTCGCGGCCACCGATAAATAATTATTGAGTTATTCATTGGTTAATAATACCGAACTCAATAACTAAAAAATAATGCCCCTCCTCATCACTGAAGGGGCATTATTTTTTAGTCTTTTTACATTAAGAAGAATACGCTTGATTTAGGCGGCCTCTCTGTTTTATAAAATTAGCGTCACCCAAACGCATTTATGACAGGAAGTGGTTTTCAAATAAAATGTGACCATTGAATTATTCAACTTCTACATTTCACTTTTAATTTTTATTATTTCATCAATAACTTCATATTGGACGTGAGCATGAAAAATAAAACACCATTATTAATTTCCTCATTAATATTTCTTGCATCTACCGCATTTAATAATGCGCAGGCATCTTGGGGTATCCACGACGTTTGCCGGGGCTCGGCGACAGCGACTGGCTCCGGATATTCCGGTGGCGCGTTGCTGCTGGATCCGATATCCAGCGACATGGAAATCACGGCATTAAACAGCAATCAGCTGAACTATAACGGCATCAACGCCGCGATGGCGGGTGCTTATCTGAAGGTCACCGGTCCTAAAGGCAGCACGACGGTGTATGTCACCGATATTTATCCTGAAGGCGGCGACTGTGCGCTGGATCTATCTTATAACGCCTTTAAAAAAATAGGCGACCTGCAAGACGGCATTATTAATATCGAATGGCAATTGGTGGAAGCGCCGGTGTCAGGAAATGTTATTTATCGAATTAAAGAAGGCTCTAACCCTTATTGGGCTGCCGTCCAGGTACGCAATGCCAAATACCCCATTATCGCGATGCAGTATATGAAGGATAACAATTGGGTGACCGCGCCTAAAATGAGCTACAACCACTTTATTCTGGAAAATTTGGGAAACAAGGTCACGCAAATTAAGTTCACCGATATCAAAGGCCGCCAGTTAAAAGATGTGTTGCCGCAAATGCCGGAAAGCACGTCTCAGGCCTATATGGTCGTTGGTAACGTGCAATTGCCGTGATAACCGCAGATGACCAATAAGCGCGGTTATCGCTTAATCGTACGCCAAACTTATCCCTGCAATGGCCCGGTAGACTCCCTACCCGGCCATCCTGAATCGCCACCACTTAGCGCCTCTCCCTCGCCTGCTCTGTAACAGAACATCTGACATTCATGCCCGCGAGTTTTGCGTCAGACCTGAAGTCTGTGAAAAAATAGGCATCATCTTGTTCTCTCATCCATTTTGAAGCGCGTTATTACGTCGGAGATTCACATTGGCTGAACTCAGCAATGGTTTACTGGAAGCAATACTGGAAGACGTCCGTCCGTTAATTGGGCAAGGCCACGTTGCGGATTACATCCCCGCCCTGGCCGGCGTCGCGCCGGACCATCTCGGGATCGCGGTCTGCGGCGTTGACGGCTCATACTATCAGGCAGGCGATGCCAACACGCGTTTCTCTATCCAGTCCATATCGAAGGTGCTCTCTTTGTCTCTGGCGTTAACCCGCTATCAGGAAAGCGAGATCTGGCGGCGCGTCGGCAAAGACCCATCAGGACAACCGTTCAACTCGCTTGTTCAGCTAGAGCTGGAACAGGGCAAACCCCGCAACCCGTTTATCAATCCCGGCGCACTTGTCGTATGCGACATGTTGGAAACCCGCCTTGCCGCCCCGCGGCTGCGGATGCTGGAACTGGTGCGTTCACTGACCAACCAGCCCGATATCGACTACGACCGTACGGTGGCGCAGTCTGAATTCGAGCATTCTGCCCGCAATGCGGCAATAGCCTGGCTGATGAAGTCATTCGGCAATTTTGATAACGACGTCCCCAAGGTGCTGCAAACCTATTTTCACTACTGCTCGCTGTCGATGAGCTGTGCAGAACTCGCACGCGGCTTCCTCTTCCTGGCCAGTCATGGACGTTCGCTCAGCAACGCCCCCGCCTTGCTCTCCTCGCGCCAGACGCGTCAGGTCAATGCACTGCTCATGACCAGCGGGATGTACGACGGCGCCGGTGAGTTTGCCTGGCGAGTGGGAATGCCTGCCAAGTCCGGCGTCGGCGGAGGCATTGTCGCCATCGTGCCGGGAGAAATGAGTATTGCCGTATGGTCACCGGAGCTGGATGCGTCCGGGAACTCGCTGGCAGGCATCGCCGCGCTGGAGCGACTGTCAGAACGCCTCGAGTGGTCCATCTTCTAGCATCAACGATCAAGGCCGACGACGTCGTCTCCTGACGCCCTGGGCCACCATATTCAACTTACATTCAGGGAGTCTTAATGAAAAGCCAGTCTTATGTCACCTACAACCGCGAAGATACCGCTAAATTGCTGAGTTTTTCCGCATTGGTTGACGCCATTGCTCATGCCGCAGAGGAGTATGCGACAGGCGGTATTCTCAGCCCTGAACGTTTGGTGGTTCCCATGTCGGAAAGCGCGGTGATGTTAAGTATGCCCGCCGTCAGCCATGACGTGGCCATACACAAGCTGGTGAACGTGGTCCCGGAGAACAAAAGCCGTCAGATCCCCACCATTCACGGGTTAGTCACGGTATTCGACGCCCAAACCGGCGTCCCGCTTTTTGTGCTCGACGGGCCGGAAGTCACCGGACGTCGCACCGCTGCCGTCTCCATGCTGGGGATCCGTACCTTTATGCAGGAAACCCCTAAGGAAATACTGCTGATCGGCACCGGCACGCAGGCGCTTTACCACCTTCAGGCCATCGCCGAGCTGTATCCCAACAGCAAAGTGTGGGTCCGTGGTTCTCGTCCGGGACGCGCCGAAGCCTTCTGCGAACAGCACGCTTCTCTGCATCCCGCACTGACCCCTTGCGAACCAGACGCTGTTCCGGAGAGCGCGAACGTGGTCATCACCCTCACAACCAGCACCGCCGCGTTTTACCATGAGGATGCGCGCCCAGAGGTTTTAGTTATCGGCGTCGGCGCCTTCAAACCGAATATGGCGGAAATCGGCCCCCATACGCTCGCGGGAAGCGATATCTTTGTTGACGATCCCGAAGGGGCGAAACAAGAAGCTGGCGATTTACTTCAGGCGGGCGTGGACTGGGCATCCGTGCATTCGCTGATCGGCGCATTACGTAAAGCGCCGACGACGACGCGCCCCATCGTGTACAAAACGGTCGGGACCGGCGCGTGGGATTTGGCTGCGGGTCGCGTCGCCCGCGCCGCGCTGGGGATCTAAATTCGTACTCCCCCTCATCCTGACTATCGACAGGTAAACTCGGCCGCAGCTCATCGAGTTGCACAAATGGAAATACGTGCATACGCTTAGTGAAGCATGAAATGCAGCGGCCGGGTTCATCGTTCTGATTTTTCGATAATTTTTCCACAATTACCGCTGTGTCCTCATACCTGCCTACGCTAACCTGTTAAGTCCCCCTGTCATCATCAACGGAGGTCAAATGCCTGAATGCGCAGCTGAATGGGTGATATTTACCGATCTGGATGGATCGCTGCTGGACCATGACACTTACGACTGGGAACCGGCCAAACCGTGGCTGACGCGGCTACAGGCCGCACAGGTGCCGGTGATTATCACCACCAGTAAAACGGCCGCCGAAGTGGCGCCGCTGCAGCGCGCTCTGGGTCTGAGCGACGTCCCATTCATCGCTGAAAACGGCGCATTGGTCACGTTTCCCGCGTCCTGGAAAAATCACCCTGATTACCCCCACAAAATCTTTAGCGCGGACTACCCTCAGCTCTGTCAACGCTTGAACCGTTTACGGGCGGAACAGGCCTTTAATTTCAGGGGATTTTCGGATATGACCGACGCCGAAGTGGC